>NZ_JBARCR010001324.1:0-2537 GCF_049794275.1 Trebonia sp. | reverse complement strand
GTCTCCGGGTCCGGCGGCAGCTCGGGGACGAGCACCTCGCGCGGGATGCCGTTGCTGTCCGGTGAGGTTCCCTCGCCGTAGAACTGGCCGAGGAAGTGCTCGACAAGGTCGGTGGTGTTGACGTCCTCCACCTTTTCAAGAACCCAGCCGCGCTGGCCGCGGATCCGGCCGCTGCGCACGTAGAAGATCTGCACGGCGGCCTCGAGCGGGTCTTCCGCGAGGGCGATCACGTCGCAGTCGGTGCCGTCGCCGAGCACCACGGCCTGCTTCTCCAGCGCGCGCTCCAGGGCCTTGACGTCGTCCCTGAGACGGGCGGCCCGCTCGTACTCCTCCTCGTCGGCGGCTTCCCTCATGTCCGCGGTGAGCTTCTTGATGAAGCGCGCGGTCTGGCCGGACATGAAGTCGCAGAAGTCCTCGGCGAGCTGCCTGTGGTCGTCTTCCGAGATGCGCTTCACGCAGGGCGCGGAACACTTGCCGATATAACCGAGCAGGCACGGGCGGCCGATCTGGCCGGCCCGCTTGAAGACGCCCTTGGAGCAGGTGCGGACGGGGAAGACGCGCAGCAGGGTGTCCACCGTGTCGCGGATCGCCCAGGCGTGGCTGTACGGGCCGAAGTACCTGGTGCCCTTTCTTTTCGCGCCGCGCATCACCATGACCCGCGGGAACTCCTCGTCCATGGTGACCGCGAGGTAGGGGTAGCTCTTGTCGTCGCGGTACTTGACGTTGAACCGGGGGTCGAACTCCTTGATCCAGGAGTACTCCAGCTGCAGCGCCTCGACCTCGGTCTTCACGACCGTCCAGTCGACCCCCGCGGCGGTCGTGAGCATCGCCTGCGTGCGGGGATGGAGCTGGGTGAAGTCGGCGAAGTACTGGTTCAGCCGCTGCCGCAGCGACTTCGCCTTGCCCACGTAGATGATCCGGCCGCGCTCGTCCCTGAACCGGTACACGCCCGGCGCCTCCGGGATCTCCCCTGGAGCGGGTCGGTATCGGTGCGGGTCTGCCACGACTGTAAGGGTAGTCCCCGGCTGGGGTTTTCAGGGTTATCCGAACGGACGCGTGGCTCCGCCTTTAGGAGAATGCGGCCTTGAGAGGAAACGCGTCATATCTTAAGCTGGTGATCGTGACGGAACTTCCTGTCGACTACTTCCAGGACCCCCTCAAGTACTTCGCGCGGATGCGCGACAAACGGCCGGTCACCGCGGTGACGATGCCCGAGGGGAACCGGGCCTGGATGATCACCAGGTACGCCGAGGTGCGCGCCGCGCTCGCCGACCCGCGGCTGGCCAAGGACTGGGTGGGCAAGCTGAAGCCGGCGGACTTCACGCCCGATCCGGTGACGGGCTACCTCAGCAGGCACCTGCTGAGCCTGGACCCGCCGGATCACACGCGGCTGCGTCGCCTCGTGGTCAAGGCGTTCACCGCCCGGCGGATCGCCGGGCTGCGGCCGCGGATCGAGGAGATCACCGCGTCGCTGCTCGACGCGATGGACGGCCGCTTCGCGGGCGGCGAGGAGTCTCTTGACCTCATCGAGGCCTTCGCGTTCCCGCTGCCGATCACGGTGATCTGCGAGCTGCTCGGGGTGCCGGCGGCCGACCAGGGCAAGTTCCAGGCCTGGTCGCACGCCGTCGTGTCGTCCGTGGTGACTGAGGAGGAGTTCCTCGCCGCGGGCACCGAGATGTTCCACTACTTCACCGCCCTGCTCGCGGCGAAGCGGCGCTCCCCCGCGGACGACCTGACGTCCGCGCTGATCGCGGCCCGCGACTCGGGCGACTCGCTCGACGAGCGGGAGCTCATCGCGCTGCTGTTCCTGCTGCTCGTCGCCGGGCACGAGACGACGACGAACCTGATCGCGACCGGGACGCTCGCGCTGCTTCGCTATCCGGCCGAGCTGGCGCGGCTACGCGGTGACTGGTCGCTGCTGCCCGCCGCGGTGGAAGAGCTGCTGCGGTACTCCAACCCGCTGAACCACACGACCGACCGGTTCACGACGGAGCCGGTGGAGCTGGGCGGGGTCACGATCCCGGCCGGCGAGTGGGTGCTGTGCGTGACCTCATCGGCGAACCGGGACCCGTCCAGGTTCGCCGACCCCGACCGGCTCGACGTGGGGCGTGACGCCACCGGGCACCTGGCGTTCGGGCACGGGATCCACTACTGCCTCGGCGCGCCGCTGGCCCGCCTGGAGGGCGAGGTCGCGTTCCGCGCGCTGCTGACGCGGTTCCCTTCTCTGTCGCTGGCCGTCCCGTCCTCGTCGCTGCGCTGGCGTCCCAGCAGCCTCATCCACGGCCTGGAAACGTTGCCCGTGCGCCTGGGCTAATGACTTCGGCAGGCGGGCTGCCGCTGTCCGGCGAGCTGGCGCCCGCTTCTTGCTGTTATCACTGCGCGACCCGCGCCAGGGTGCCATTGGGTGTCGTTTCGGGCACATAGACCCCGAAACGACACCCAATCCCGGGACAGGCATCGCTTCTTGCTGTTATCAGGCGGAGGGGTGACGGGCATCGGTGGGGAACCTGTCGATTGCGCAATCGACACCGATAGAG
>NZ_JBARCR010001323.1:0-7119 GCF_049794275.1 Trebonia sp. | reverse complement strand
GGCCAGTTCAGGACCCGGCCGAGGGCCGCGGTGAGCGCCTCGGGGACCGGCGCCGCCGCGAAATCGGCGGCCACCGGTTCGAGCTCGCCGACGCCGAGCTCGCGCAGCAGCTGCGCGGCGTCCGCGGCGGTCCGCATTCCCGCGAGCACCTCGAACGGGGTGAGCGCGCAGAGTATCTCCGGCTTGGGCCAGTCGTCGACGTAGTTGCGGGCCTTGTCGCCGGGCAGCAGGCCGCGTTCTGTCTCCTCGCGGAAGCCGGCCTCGGCCTGCGCGCGCGACGGGTGCACCTGGATGGACAGCGCCTGCTCCGCGGCGAGCACCTTGAGCAGGAAAGGCAGCCGCCCGCCGAACCGCCTCGCGCACTCCGCGCCGAGCTCGCCTGCCGGGTCCGCGGCGACCACAGCGTCCAGCGTGGTGCGGACGCCACCCCGGTCAAGGCCGGACGGCGCCGACGGGTGCGCGCCCATCCACAGCTCGGCTTCCGGCCCCGCGGTTGGGGCCTGGCGGCCTTGAAGCTCCGCGAGCACGGTCCGCGACCCCCACGCGTACGGCTGCACCATCGGATCGAGAAGGTCCACCCGCGGCATGCTAGTCCACCGCACCCCGCCGCGACGGGCACCCTGCTAGCCGGCCTGCCTCGCCGACGCCCGGCTAGTCCGCGCCGGTCGTATCGACGGGGTGCTCGACGAGGGCGACGACGCGGCTGGCCATGAACCGGGCGGTTCGCACCGTCGTCCCGGTCCTGGTGACCTCGCTCACCTCGACAATGCCCCGGCCAGTACTGACCTCCACCCGACGCCCGGCCCGGGTCGCGGCCATCTCGTACGCCTGGGTGCCATCGCCGGTGTCGACCACGATCTCCACCCGGTCACCCTTCACGGCACCCCCCGCCCAACTCGATCGCGCGCCACGGCACCCTCCCACGGATGGAACGTACGTTTTCACACATACCACCCCGCGGCCCCATAGGAAACTCTCAACGCAACGCGCGCGGCCTACGGACCCGTCTATTGCGTAATCGACAACCGTGCCCGCCATCGCACGGCCTCTACGTGTGTATTTTCGGGGCATATTCACCCGGAATTACACACATAAGCCAGACTGGCCGCGGCAGGTGGCCACGGTGACCTCTCCGGCAGAGGCAATGCCGCAAGGGCCGCAGGCGGGGCGCGTTCGGCGCCCGCAGCGCCGTGCCGCACGCACATAAGGCGAGAAATGCACCGCAGAACTAGGGCAAAAGGGACACAAAGCGGGCAGATCTCGCCCTAGGTGGCGAACACTGACCATCGCGACGGCGGACGCGCCGGTCCAGGCCGTCCGCGCGCCAGCGGCACGTGCGCCTCAGTAGGTGGGCAGGCTCGGGTCTACCTGGTTAACCCAGGCGAGCACACCGCCGCCGACGTGCACCGCGTCGGAGAAGCCGGCGTTCTTGAGTACCGCCAGCACCTCCGCGCTGCGCGCGCCGCTCTTGCAGTGCAGCACGATCTGCTTGTCCTGCGGCATCTTCTCCAGGGCGGAGCCGTTGAGGAACTCGCCCTTGGGGATCAGCGTCGCGCCGGGGATGGAGACGATCTCGTACTCGTTCGGCTCGCGGACGTCGACGAGGTAGATGTTGTCACCCCGGTCCAGCATGGCCGCCAGGTCCTTCGCGGAGATCGTGGAGCCGACGACCGCCTCGGCGGCTTCCTCGGACACCGCGCCGCAGAACGCGTCGTAGTCGATCAGCTCGGTCACCGTCGGGTTCGTGCCGCAGATGGCGCAGTCAGGGTCCTTGTTCACCCGGACCGTCCGGTACGTCATCTCCAGGGCGTCGTAGATCATCAGCCGCCCGGCCAGCGGCTCGCCGATGCCGGCGATCAGCTTGATCGCCTCGTTGACCTGGATCGACCCGATCGACGCGCAGAGCACGCCGAGCACGCCGCCCTCGGCGCAGGACGGGACCATGCCGGGCGGCGGGGGCTCCGGGTACAGGCAGCGGTAGCACGGCCCGTAGTCGGCCCAGAACACGCTCGCCTGCCCGTCGAAGCGGTAGATCGAGCCCCAGACGTACGGCTTGTGCAGCAGCACGCAGGCGTCGTTCACCAGGTACCTGGTCGCGAAGTTGTCGGTCCCGTCCACGATGAGGTCGTAAGGCGCGAAGATGTCCATCACGTTGGACGAGTCCAGCCGGTCCGTGTGCAGGATGACCTTCACGTACGGGTTGATCTCCGCGATCGACTCCTTCGCGGACTCAGCCTTGGACTTGCCGACGTCCGAGACGCCGTGAATGATCTGCCGCTGCAGGTTCGACTCGTCCACCGTGTCGAAGTCCACGATGCCAAGGGTCCCGACGCCGGCCGCGGCGAGGTAGAGCAGCGCCGGCGAGCCGAGGCCACCCGCGCCGACGACCAGCACCTTGGCGTTCTTCAGGCGCTTCTGGCCGGCCATTCCCACATCGGGAATGATCAGGTGACGCGAGTAACGCTTCACCTCGTCTACCGACAGGTCGGCAGCCGGTTCAACAAGGGGTGGCAGCGACACTTCCAACTCCAGTCAGTATGGGGGAACTCGTTAGGCGTCAACCTGGTCGTGGCGGCCGGAATTCCCCGTCACGTCACCGCCCGCCCGTGTCCGGTCTACCATCTCACGGAACAGCCGCGCGACAAGCTCAGGACGCTCCATCTGGGCCACGTGACCCGTCTGCGGCAGCACCATCACGGTAGCGTCGCGGAACGCGCGCCGCGCCGGAGCGGCGAGCCTGGGGTTCACCAGCCTGTCGCGGCTGCCGAACGTGACAAGCGCGGGGACCGTGATCCGCTCGGCCGCCCGCCACAGCGAGTACCTGCGCGGCCGCAGGTTCTCCGCCACGATCGTGCGCGCCGCGCGGCTCAGCGTGGTCGCGCTGTAGCTCAGCCCGTCGCGGCGCTTCAGCTCCGCCACGTCATGCCAGAAGCGGTCCGGGTGCATCGCGGCCGGGTCGTTGTAACAGGTCGCCACCACCCCGGCCACCCGGTTCTCCGCCGGAACGCGCTGCGTGCGGCGCATCACCCAGTCGCCGACGACGGGCAGCCCGGCGAGCGGGAAGCGCAGCAGCTCCGGCCGGATCAGCAGGTCGGGCAGCACCGGCGAGACGAGGGTCAGCGTCCGCAGCAGGTCGGGGCGGCTGGCCGCTACCCGGATGGAGACCGCGCCGCCCATCGAGTTGCCCGCCAGGTGCACCGGCCCGCGGTCGAGGGCCTCGATGAGCCGGATCACGGTGCCCGCCAGCGCCGTGATCGAGTAGCCGCGCTTCGCGGCGGGCGGCGGGGAGAAACCCGACCCCGGCAGGTCCACCGCCGCGCAGGCGAAGTCCGGCGCCAGTTCCCCCATGAAGTCGGTCCAGTTGGTGGCCGCTCCCGACATGCCGTGCACGCACAGCACCAGCTCTTTGTTCTTGTCCTGAACGGAGCGGGGCGTCTCCGCGACGTACACCTGCTCGCCAGCGGCGAGGGAGACCGTGCGACCTGGCCAGTGCGGGATGGGGCCGGTCACGCGCTCGCCTTCCGGCGGGAAGACGAGCGTTTCGCCGGGGCGGCCTTGCCGTCGCCCGGTTCTCCGCTGTCTTTCGCCCTGTTGGCCTTCGCCGCGGCCACGCTCGCCCGCAGTGTCTCGGTGAGATCGGCGGGACCGCCTGGCTTCTCCGCCGAGATGCCGGGCGCCGGCCTGACCAGCTCGTTGCCCTCGATCTTGGCCTGTACGAGCTTCTCGAGCGCGTCCCGGTACGCGTCCTTATACGCGCCCGGGTCGAAGTCCTCTGTCATCGTGTCGATCAGCGAGGCGGCCATCTTCAGCTCCTGCGACCTGACTTCCACGTCCTCGTCGAGGAACTTGAAGTCGGGGGTACGCACCTCATCGGGCCACAGCAGCGTCTCGAGGACCAGCACGCCGTCCCGCACCCGCACCGCCGCCAGCGCCTCGCGCTGGCGGATCGCCACCTTGGCGACCGCCACCCGGCCCGATCGCTCGAGCGCGTCGCGGAACAGCATGTAGGCGCGCACCCCGGCGGGTTCCGGCTCCAGGTAGTAGGCCTTGTTGGCGAGGATCGGGTCGAGCTGGCCCGACGGGGCGAAGTGCTGCACGTCGATCCGGTGGGCCGTCGCGAGCGGCAGGTCCTTCAGGTCGTCGTCGGTGAGCACCACGACGTCCCCGGTGGCCAGCTCGTAGCCCTTGGCCACGTCGGAGTACGGCACCTCCTGGCCGTCGATCGAGCAGACCCGCTTGAACTGGATCCGGCCGCCGTCCTCGCGGTGCACCTGCCGGAACGACACGTCGCGCTGCTCTGTCGCGGTATAGAGCTTGACCGGGATCACGACCAAGCCGAACGAGATGACTCCGGCCCAGATGCTGCGCATGAACCACCCCTACCCACATTTATCGGCCGCCAAGACCCCACGACTGGAGGGGGACTTGACATGGTGGATGCTGGGTATGGCGGAGACCACCCCTGGCACGGAAGAGGTCGAGCATTGAGCGAGACAAGCATCGAGATGCCAGACGACGACGCCGCCGAGCAGGCACGCGAAGTGCCCGAAGAGGAGGCCGGTGAACTGCGGGAACTCCCGCTCGAGGTAGACGAGGCAGACGCCGCGGAGCAGACCCGCGACATCGGCTACGACGACGAGGATTACCGCTGACGCACACTGACCACTACCGTTGGTGCCTATGGCTAGCACTCGGAGATCACCTTGACCGCCCCATCAGCCGCCAAACCGCGAGGGACCAGGCTCCCCCGGCTAGCGCGCCGCCGCCAGCTGCTCGACGCGGCCATGGAGGTTTTCGTCGCCCGTGGCTATCACGCGGCGGCGATGGACGAGATCGCCGAGCGGGCCGGGGTCAGCAAGCCGGTCCTCTACCAGCACTTTCCCGGCAAGCAGGAGCTCTACCTCGCGCTGCTCGACGAGAGCGTGGAGCAGCTGATCGACGGGGTCCGGACGGCGCTGCGCTCGACCACCGACAACTGGCAGCGGGTCACCGCGACGTTCAGCGCGTACTTCGGGTACGTCGCCGAGCACAAGGGGACGTTCCGGCTGGTCTTCGAGTCGGACTTCACGAACGATCCCGCAGTCCGCGAGCGGCTGGACACCGCCGACCGCAAGTGCGCCGACATGATCAGCCAGGTGATCAAGGAAGACGCCGGAGTGGCGGACGACGAGGCGCACCTGCTGGGCATCAGCCTGGTGGGCATGGCACAGGTCAGCGCCAGGTACTGGCTTAGCACGGTTGGCTCGATCCCGAGGGAGGCGGCCGAACAGCTGGTGGCGCGGCTGGCCTGGCGCGGAATCAGCGGCTGGCCGCTCACTGCCGACCAGCCGGAACAGCCGCCCGCGCAAGCCTGAGGGCGGCGACTCTCCCTACCCACTCAGCATGAGGAGCGCCGTGGAAGTCAAGATCGGGATTCAGTCCATTCCGCGCGAGCTCGTCGTGGACACCGACGCGACCGCGGCAGAGATCGAACGTGACCTGGCGGCGGCACTCGCCGCCAAGGACGGGCCGGCCATCCTCGCGCTGGGCACCCAGAAGGGCGGCCGGGTGCTCATTCCGGCCGACAAGATCGCCTTCGTGGAGTTCGGCGGCGACCAGTCGCGCCGCGTCGGCTTCGGCAACATTGTCTAATTCCGCGTCTGGTACCGTTGGGTAACGGCTGGGCAGTGGAATGTCGTAATCCCAGTTCGTGTTGACACTGACGCTGTGCCTGGATGCCGCGTGCCCGATGGAGGCGCGGGTGCCAGGCGCTCAGCGCACGGAGGAACCCCTGACAACTCAACCAATCCAGTCCGCCGATGGATCCTACGCGGTGGCATTCCGCGATCTCGGCGTTGACGAGGTAATCTGCACCGCGCTCGAAACCGCGGGTATTCACACCACATTTCCCATTCAGGCGCTTACGCTCCCGCTGGCCATCGACGGCCAGGACATCATCGGGCAGGCGCGTACCGGCACCGGCAAGACGCTCGCGTTCGGCATTCCGATGCTGCACCGGCTGGCCACCACGTTCGCCGCGGACCGCGCAGCCAAAGAGCCCTCGGCCCTGGTCGTGGTGCCCACGAGGGAACTCGCCGTCCAGGTCGCCGAGGACATCAAGCAGGCGGGCCTGCATCTCGGCGCGCGGGTGCTCACCGTCTACGGCGGGCGCGCCTACGAGCCGCAGATCGACGCCCTCAAGGCGGGCACCGACATCGTGGTCGGCACCCCTGGCCGGCTGCTCGACCTCGCCAACAGGAAGAACCTCGACCTCGGCAAGGTCCGCTCGCTCGTCCTCGACGAGGCCGACAAGATGCTCGACCTCGGCTTCCTGCCGGACGTGGAGCGCCTGCTCAAGCTCACCCCCGACGACCGGCAAACCATGCTGTTCTCGGCGACGATGCCTGGCGAGGTCGTGACACTGGCCCGCCGGCACATGCGCCGGCCGACTAACATCAGGGCCGAGGAGGCGAACGAGTCCGCGCCGCCGCCGCTCACCAGGCAGCACGTCTACCGCACGCACAGCATGGACAGGATTGAGATGCTCGCGCGGGTACTGCAGGCCAAGGACCGCGGCCTGTCGATGGTGTTCTGCCATACCAAGCGCGCCTGCGACCAGGTGTCCACGGCGCTGGACGACCGCGGTTTCGCGGTCGCGACGGTGCACGGCGACCTGGGCCAGGCCCAGCGCGAGCGCGCGCTGCGCGCGTTCCGCAGCGGCAAGGTCGACGTCTTGGTGGCCACCGAAGTCGCCGCTCGCGGCATCGACGTGGACGACGTGACGCACGTGATCAACTACGAATGCCCGGACGACGAGAAGGCTTACGTGCACCGCATCGGCCGGACCGGCCGGGCGGGACGGGCCGGCGTCGCCGTGACGTTCGTGGACTGGCGCGACATGCAGCGCTGGAAGCTGATCAACGACGCGCTCGGCCTCGGCCAGCCGGAGCCGGCGGAGACTTACTCGACGTCTGAGCACCTGTACACGGAGCTGTCCATCCCGCCGGGCGTCACCGGCACGCTGCCGCGCGCGATGCGCGCACGGGCCGGCCTGTCCGCGGAGGCGACGGAGGACCTCGGCGAGACCGGTCGCATCAGGTCGCGTCCCAGCGAGCCGCGCGGCCGGAGCCGGGGCAGGGC
>NZ_JBARCR010001322.1:0-11304 GCF_049794275.1 Trebonia sp. | reverse complement strand
CACCGAGAGGCTGGCGACGTGTCCGTTACCGGAGACCGCGACCGGGCCGAGCGGGGTGTGCTGCCACTTCTTGTGCAGTTCGGGCACCGAGGACAAGAGCATCCGGGTGTAGTCGTGCTGCGGGTTGTCGAAGACCTTCTCGGTCGCCCCGGTCTCCACGATCGCCCCGTGCCGCAGGATGATCGTCCGGTCGCTCACGTAGTTGCCGAGCGACAGGTCGTGGGTGATGAACAAGATCGCCAGGCCAGAACGCTTCAGCTTGACGAGCAGGTTGAGCACGTCGACGCGGGTGGAGGCGTCGAGCATGCTGATGATCTCGTCCGCGACGAGCACCTTGACGTCGAGCAGGAGGGCGCGCGCGATCAGCAGCCGCTGCAGCTGGCCGCCGGAGAGCTGGTGCGGGTACTTGCCGAGCACGTCCCCCGGGTTGAGCGAGACCGCGTCGAGCGCCGCCTCGATCTTTGCGTTCCAGTCTTTGTCCGAGACGCCCTTGAAGTACACATCCCGTATCAGCTCATAGACCCGGTCCGCCCGGTAGATGGGGTTGTAGGAGCTGAACGGGTCCTGGAAGACCCCCTGCACGTGCCGGTAGTACTCGCGCAGCCCGCGCGGGGAGTACGTGGCGATGTCCTTGCCGTCGAAGGTCACCGTGCCGCTGGTCGGCTGCACCAGCCGCAGGATGACCTTGCCGATCGTGGTCTTGCCGCTGCCGCTCTCGCCGATCAGCGAGATGACCTCGCCCTGCTTGAGGTCGAAGGTCACCTTGCGCAGCGCCGGGGTGAGCGCGCCGTCCCGGCTGGTCGAACGGTAGAGCTTGGAGACCTGGTCCACCTTCAGCGTGCTCATTTCCCCTGCTCCTCCTGGCTCACCTTCCAGCACGCGACGTAGTGGCCGGGCTTGACCTCTTCGAACGGCGGAGTCTCCGCGCACTTGGCGAACGCGAACGGGCACCTGTCCCGGAAGCGGCACCCGGTGGGCGGGTTGACCAGCGACGGCGGCCGACCGGGGATGCCGGTCAGCGTGGTCTGGTCGTGCCGCACGCCGACCTCGGGCAGCGACGCGATGAGCGCCTGGGTGTACGGGTGGAGCGGGCTGTCCACGATCGTGCTGGTGCTGGCCTTCTCCGCCAGCCGGCCCGCGTACATGATCGTGATGGTGTCGGCGATCTGTGCCAGGATCGCCAGGTCGTGGGTGATCGCGATGATGGACTTTACGAACTTGCGGTCGCGGAACTCCAGCAGCATCTCCCCGACAGCGCGCTGGGTGGAGACATCGAGCGCCGAGGTGACCTCGTCGGCGATGAGCAGCGAGGGGTCGAGCAGCGTGGACATGATGATCGTCACCCGCTGCCGCATGCCGCCGGACAGCTCGAAGGGGTACTTGCTGAGCACGTCCTCCTTCAGCCCGATCAGCTCGATCCGCCGCTTCATCTCGGCCAGGACCTCGTCGCGGTTGCGCACCCCGTGCGACTTGAGCAAGTCGCCGGTGAGCTTGCCGATCCTCCTGGTGGGAGGGAGCGCGCTCATCGCGTACTGCGGGACGAGCGACACCTCGGTCATCCGCTTCGGCCGCATGACCTTACTGTCCGCGATCGGGAGTTCTTTGCCGTCCAGGGTGACCTTGCCGCCGGTCTGCTTCATCCTGGCGTCCAGGTAGATGAGGGCGTTCCCGAGCGTCGACTTGCCGCTGCCCGACTCCCCCGCCAGGCCCATGATCTCCCCGTCAGTGAGCGTGAAGCTGACGTTGTCGACGGCCGTCACGTCGCCGAGGCGGCTCCGGTAGGCCACCGAGAGGTTCTCTACGCTGACGCTCACTGGTCCCTCAGCTTCGGGTTGAAGACCTCGTCCAGGCCTACGTTGGCCACAAGCAGCGCCGCGACCATCGCGGTCAGCACCACCCCTGGCGGGATGAACCACCACCACTCGCGGTACAGCAAGGCAGCCTCAGTCTGCGCCTGGTTCATCATCGAGCCGAGTGACACGACGCCGGTCGGCCCGAGCCCGAGGAAGTCGTAGCTCGCCGCCAGCAGCATCGAGCTGCCGAACAGCAAGACGATGACCAGGAACAGGTACGAGGCCATGTTCGGCGCGATTTCCCTGACGATGATCTCCAGCGGCCGTTTGCCTGACAGCTTGGCTATCTCGACGAACTCGCGCGACCGCAGCGAGAACGTTTGCGCCCGGACCGCCCGCGCCACCCATGGCCACGTGGTCAGCCCGATGAAGATGCCCTCGAACAGCACGCTGCGCGAGTTGAGGTAGGCGCCGATCACGACGAGCAGCACCAACGCCGGGATCATCACGATGATGTTCGTGACCATCTGCAGGACCTCGTCGAGGAAGCCGCCGCGCCAGCCGGCGGCGAACCCGAGCGCCATGCCGACGATAGACGCGGACACGGCGCCGAGCGCGCCCACGAGGTAGCTTTCCCGCGTACCGCTGGCGAGTTCCGAGAAGATGTCGCGGCCGAGCGAGTCCGTGCCGAGCCAGTACGTCCCGTTCGGGTGCCGAAGCTGCGCGCCGGTGAGGGCGCCAGCCGGGAACTTGGCGATCATCGGCCCGATGATCGCGAAGAGCACGATCAGCAGCTCAAGGCCGATGCCGAAGACCAGTTTCTTGTTCCGCAGCCCGTAGTAGAGGAAGTCGCCGCGCCTGCGCGCGGCGCCGAGTCCGGCGGGCACTCCCGCGATCGGGGCGACGAGCTGCTGGGATGCCGTGACCGTGGAGCTCGCCGCGGCGACGGATTCTGTCAGCTCCCCCGTGATGAGGTCCACCGGTATGTCATGGCTCTCCGCGGGTGTTTCCGGTGTGTGCGGGGCCTGGCCCACTGACTCGCTCACGCCGCCTCTCCCTGCATGCTCAGCCGGGTCCGCGGATCGACGCTGATGTACACCAGGTCGATGACGAAGTTCGCGATCAGGACGCCGATGACGATGAAGATGAAGATGCCCTGCAGGAGGAAATAGTCCTGGCTGGTGATCGCGCCGTAGATCAGGTGCCCGAGGCCGGGGTAGTCGAACGCGATCTCGGCGACGATGTTGCCGCCGATGACGACGCCGAGCGCCAGCGCGAGACCGGACAGCTGCGGGAGCGACGCGTTCCGGTAGGCGTACCTGCGGACCACGCGCTCGTTGGCGCCGAGGGCGCGCAGGTACCGCGAGCTGTCGTTCTCGAGCTCGTAGATGACCAGGTTGCGCATGCCGATGGCCCAGCCGCCGAGGCTCACGAGGAACACGGTGAGGAACGGCAGGAACCAGTGGTCGAGCAGGGACGCGATGAACGTCCAGGACCACGACGGCAGCAGCGTCTCGGAGTAGGCGCCGGAGGTCGGGAACACGTGCCAGACCACGCCGAGCAGGTACGGCACCACCAGCGCCAGCCACGGATACGGGATGGCCTGGAAGATATAGCCGAGCGGGAGCACCGTGTTATCGAGAACCTTGCGCCGCGCGGCCGCCGCGCCCAGCCGGTTCCCGATGATGTAGGAGAGCACGATGGCGGGGACGAGGAGCGCCAGCGTGTACGGCAGCGCCCCGAAGACGAGCGACGTGACCGAGGCCGGGGCATCCGAGATGCTGATCCCCATGTTCCCGGTCAGCACGCCCTTCCAGAAGTCCGCGTACTGCTGCCACAGCGGCACGTTGAGGCCGAACGACTGGGCGAACGACTTGTAGAGCGCCGCGTACGACGCGGAATCCAGGTCGAACTTCGCCAGCAGGCCCTGGATGGGGTCTCCCGGCATCAGGTGCGGGATGCCCCAGTCGATGCTCACGCCGACGAAGAACGCCAGCACGTAGGTGATCAGTTTCCTGCTGAGATAGCGCCGCACGGGCAAGCTCCCGAGGTGAATCGACGGCCCTGCGACCCGCTTCCCGGCCGCTCGCGCGGGCCGGGAAGCGGGTCGTTGACGGGGCTGCTAGTGACTAATCGAGTGACGTGCCGCGAGCGTCAGCTCGAGGTCTTCGGCGCCGGCTTGAGGCTGGCCAGCGCGTAGACCGTGGTCATCGCGCCGATGTAGCCGTTCCACATGACGGGCATGTTCTGGTCGGTGCCCGCGCTCGACGGGTAGTCCTGCCAGAACTGGGTGTTCCCCTGGAACCAGGCACCGTTGTACCAGAGCGGGATCACCGGCTCCTGCTGGAAGAAGTCGGTCTGCAGCTGGGTGTAGAGGGAGTCCAGCTTTGACGTGTCGGTGAGCGGGACCGTGGCGGCCTGCTGCACCAGCGACCAGTCCGCCGGCGAGCTGTACCGCTCCCAGTTCAGCTGCGAGGTCTGCTGCTTGGCGATCGGGAGCTGGTACACGCGCTGGTAGTAGCTCCACGGCGTGGAGTCGAGGCCGGCGTTGTTGTCCAGCTGCAGGTCGAAGTTGCCGTTGGTCACGTTGGAGGTGCGGGCGTTGGCCTGCGGGTAGATGAGCTGCAGGTTGATGCCGATCGCGTCGAGCTCGGACTTGATGACGGTGGTGGCGTCCATCCAGTCCGACCAGCCCTGGGGCACCTGCAGGGTGATGGCCTGGCCCTTGTAGCCGGACTGCGCCAGGAACTGCTTGGCTTTGGCCGGGTTGTAAGTCGGCGCGCCGCTCGAGACCGCGCCCTGGTTGACGTAGCTGCTCAGGTTGGGCAGCAGGCCGGTCGGGTTGGCCGCCTTGGCGATGCCGCCGTACACGGTCTGCGCGATCGCCGACGGGTTGAGCGCGTAGGCCAGCGCCTTGCGGAAGTTGACGTTGCTCATCGGCGCGACGGAGTCGTTCGGCTCGAGCCACACCGTGTTCGCCGACAGCATGTACGGCGTCGTCGGGTAGTAGGTCTTGAGGGTGTAGCCGGAGTTGCCGCCCACGGCGCCCATCAGCTGGTTGATGCCGGGCAGGAAGTTGTTGCTCCAGTCGATCTGGCCGGCGGTCAGCTGGCCGAGCTCCTGGTCGTTGCTGCCGTTGACGACGTCCACCAGGTACTTGAACTTGAAGCTCAGGCCGAGCGCGCTGGTGGCCCACCAGCCCGGCTTGGTCTGGTACGCGACCTCCTGGGCGTTGGAAGTGTCCAGGGTCATCGGGCCGGTGCCGACCGGGTGCGCGTTCGCGTCGGTCGCGATCTGGCTCGCGGGGAACTTGGACCAGACGTGCTGCGGCAGGACCGGGGCCTTCCACAGGTAGTCCGTGAACTCGGTGTAACCCGGCGTGCCCTTGAAGGTCACCGTAACCGTGTTGCCGCTGGCGACCGCGGTCGCGACCGTCGACACGTTGGCCGAGTACGGGTCGGTAGCGTTCGTCCTGGCGAGGTTGATCGAGTAGGCGACGTCCGCGCCGGTTAGCGCCTGGCCGTCGCTCCATTTCACGCCCGGGCGGACGTCGATGACGTAGGTGTTGCCCTTCCAGCCGGCGTTGATGTCGCCCGTCGCCAGCCAAGGGTCGTACGTGCCCTTCTGCGGGTCGTACAGGAACAGCGGCTCGTAGATGAGCCCCTGTGTGCCCGTCGCGTAGTTGCCCGTGTCGAGCGGGTTCCAGTTGGATGGCGGCGCGTACGCCGTGCCGCTGGTGTAGAGCGTCTCGTTCCGCGGGAAGCTGGTCGCCGCGCCGCCGGACGACGCCGCCGCCGACGACGAGGATGACGACGCGGAGCTGCTGCTGGGCGACGAGCCGGTGCACGCGCTGGCCGTGGCCAGCGCGAGTACGGCGATAGCGACGGTACCGTACCTGGTCCGCCATCGCCTGCTTGTCATGTTCCTTGTAGGTCTCACCTGCTCCTACCTCCTCATTAGCGAGTCCCTCTGATGACCCCGGGTGTAGGAGCCGTCGGGGTCGCAGTTGACAGAGAGCTATACCGGTTAAGTGTCAACCCAAAGGAGAGCCAAGTAAAGTGTCGTCTGCGTATCGCTCATGTCGCGATTAGATATCAGACCCGTGAACGGGGCCGTCAGCGCAGGGTCAGGCGGAGAGGCGAGGGGTGGCGATCGCCGGGGCGCCTGCCTGGCCGGAGCTATCGCGGACAACCAGGGCGGGCTGGGCCTCCCGGAAGTTCTCCGGGTAACCGCCGGCCGCCATCTCCTGGAGCATCCGGGCCGCCTGGCTGCCCGCGGCCGGGATGTTCCTGCGCAGCGCGGTGATCGCCGGGTGGATCAGCTCGCAGAGCGCCGAGTCGTCCCAGGACACGATCGACACGTCGGCCGGCACGTTCCGCCCCATTCGCTGCGCCGCGCCGAGCCCGGCGGCGGCCATCACGTCGTTGTCGTAGACAATCGCGGTGGGCGGCTCCGCCGAGCCGAGCAGGCTGCGCGTCGTCCGCGCGCCGTGCTCGGCGCTGTAGTCGGCCTCCACCGAGACGGCCGTGAGCCCGGCCGCCGCGGCGGCCGAGGTGAACTCCTCGCTGCGGAGCCTGGAGTGCCAGTACCTGGCGAAGCCGCCGACCCGCGCGATCCGGTGATGACCCAGCTTGGCCAGGTAGGTGACCACGGTTTCCACGGCGGACCGGTCGTCCTGCCAGACGGCGGGCAGCGCCCCGGAACCGCGCGGCGTGCCGATTACCACGGCCGGCATGTGCAGACCCTCGAGCACGGCGATCCGGCGGTCGTTCACCTGGAGGTCCACCACGAACACGCCGTCCACCCGCCGCTGCGCCCACCAACGGCGGTAGAGCTCGATCTCCTCGTCCTGGTCCTCCACCATGGTGAAAAGCAGCGTCACGTGCTGCCTGGCGAGCTCGTCCTGGATCCCGGAGATCAGCTGCATGAAGAAGACCTCGCTGCCCAGCGTTCGGGCCGGCCGGTCGATGATCAGGCCGAACGCCTCGGCCCGGCCGGCGGTCAGGGCACGGGCCGCGCTGTTCGGCTGGAACCCGATCTCCTTGGCGATCGCCAGGATGCGCTCCCTGGTCGCCTTGGACACGCCCGGCTGGCCGTTCAGCGCGAACGAGACGGCTGCCTTGGTCACGCCGGCCCGCTGTGCGATGTCGGCAATCGTCGGACGCTTCATCCGGTTCCCTTCGCGCCACGCGAACCAACTGTTTAGCGTAAACCTGGGACGCGTCCCAGGTCACGTCCCAGCATAGATCTATGCATGCTAAACCGGTATAGTACTTCGGTCGCAGCCGGCTGAAGTGGCTGCCCGCGAGAGGAGTCGGCGTCTCATGCGCAGGAACACGGCGCGAGTCATATCGGGCGGCGAGCCGGTCAACTGGCTCGGCGCGAACTTCTGGTCGCGGACCGGCGGCCCGCTCATGTGGCGCAGCTACGACCCCGCGGTCGTCGCCGGAGAACTCAGCGTCCTCAAGGAGCACGGCCTGACCATGACCCGGTCGTTCTTCTACTGGCCCGACTTCATGCCGGGCCCGCGGGAGATCGACGACAAGATGACCGCCCGCTTCAAAGACTTCCTCGACCGGCACGCCGAGCTCGGCATGACCACGATCCCCACCTTCATCGTCGGCCACATGTCTGGGGAGAACTGGGATCCGGCCTGGCGGAACGGCCGCGACCTGTACGCCGATGTCTGGATGGTCGGCCGCCAGGCCTGGTTCGCCCGTGAGATGGTCCAGCGCTACAACGACCACTCCGCTGTCGCGGGCTGGCTGGTCTCCAACGAGATGCCCATCTACGGCGGAAGCACAACCGGCCACGAGATCGTGGCCACCTGGGCGCAGCTCATCAGGGACGCGGTGCGCGCGGGCGGCGGCCGGCAGCCGTTCTCGCTCGGCGACGGCGCCTGGGGCATCGAGGTTACCGGCACCGACAACGGGTTCCGGCTCGCCGACATCGCCGGGCTCACCGACTTCCTCGGCCCGCACGTCTACCCGGTCGGCGACGACCCCATCAGGCAAAAGTACGCCGCCGCGCTGGCCTGTGAGCTGGCCGGCACCTTCGGCAAGCCGGTGATCATGGAAGAGTTCGGGGTGAGCTCCGACTTCGCATCCGACTCCCACGCCGCCGCGTACTACCGGCACGTGCTGTACAACACGCTGCTCGCCGGGGCGACCGGCTGGATCGCGTGGAACAACACCGACTTCGCGCTCCCCGGCCAGGACCCGTACCGGCACCACGCCTTCGAGCAGAACTTCGGGCTTACCGACGCCCACGGCACGCCGAAGGCGACGCTCAGGGAAATGCGCGAGTTCGGCGCGACTCTGACGAAAGTCGGCCACACTCGATGCGAGCGGGCCGATACCGACACCGCGCTCATCGTGTCCGGCTACCTGGACACGATGTACCCGTTCGTCTCCCCCGAGGCACACGTCGCGATATCGAAGGCGCTGCACCAGGGCTACCTGGCCGCCCGGCTCGCCGACCTGCCGCCCAGGCTGACCAGGGAAAGCGACGGCATAGAACCCGGCGCCCGGCTTTACCTCGCCCCGTCGGTGAAGCAGATCCTCGCGCCCACCGCCGACACCCTGCAAGACCTCGCGGACAAGGGCGCGTGCGTCTACGTGTCCTACTCGGCCGGTGACGTGGCCTGGCACCGCGGCCCGTCCTTCGGACGGATGAACGACCTGTTCGGCGTGCGGCACCAGCTCGACGTGGGCGTCGCCGACCCGATTACCGACGACATCGTCGAGCTCACGCTCACCCGTGACTTCGGCGGCCTGACGCGTGGAACCACGCTCTCCTTCCGGGTCGGCGGCAGCGAGCACAGCCGGTCGTACCTGCCGGTCGCCGCGGCCACCGCCGAGGTCATCGCGACCGATCAGCACGGCCGCCCGGCGCTGCTGCGCCGCCAGGTCGGCCGTGGGTCGCTCATCTTGTGCACCTACCCGGTGGAGTACATGGCGGCGGTCACCCCCCGAGTCAACCCCGACGCCACGGTCACCCTCTACGGCGCGCTCGCCACGCACGCTGGCGTGCGCCGCCCGGTGACGGTCGATGACCCGCGGGTCGCCTGCGACATGCTGGTCCGCGACGACGGCTCGCGGTTCGCGGTCCTGGTCAGCCACGACGATGAGCAACTGACGGTCAAGCCGCGGCTCGGCGAAGGCGAACGGCTGGCCACGCTTGACGAGGCGGAGGTGGTAGAAACAGTCACCATGAGCCCGTTCGGGATAATCGTCCTTGAAGTCATCCGGAGCTAGAGTCATATGCCCTGGTATGACATGCCGCTGGAGCGGCTTCGCGAGTACCGCACAGAAACGAGCGAGCCGGCCGGGCTCGACGCCTGGTGGGCCGGGCGGCTCGAGCTGGCGAGGGCGCAGGCCCAGCCGGCCACGTTCACGCCGTACGAGCCGGACGTCTACCAGCCGTTCCGGGTGCTCGACGTGGAGTTCTCCGGCGCGGGCGGGGATCCCGTGCGGGCGTGGTACATCAGGCCGGCCGCCGAGCCCGCCAGCATCGTGGTCAAGTTCATCGGGTACGGCGGCGGCCGCGGCGCGCCGGCCGAGCACATGCTGCTGCCCGCGCTCGGCTACGGGGTGCTTGTCATGGACAGCCGCGGCCAGGGCGGGCGCTGGACGTTCGGCGCGACCCCCGATCAGTCGACAGGGCCGGAGAACGCGCAGGTGATGACCCGCGGGATCACGACGCCCGAGGAGTACTACTACACCCGGATGTTCACCGACGCGGCGCGCGCCGTGGACGTGGCGCTGGAGCTAGCCGGCCGCGACGCCGTGGTGGCGGTCAGCGGGGCGAGCCAGGGCGGCGGCCTCGCGCTCGCGGCCGCCGCGCTGCACGGCGACACGGTGGCGGTGTGCCACGCAGACGTCCCGTTCCTGTGCGACATCCAGCGGGCGATCACGCTGGCGCCGCACGCCCCGTACACGGAGATCCCCGAGTTCCTCGCCGAGAACGTCGCGCTCATCGACACCGCGCTGAACACCCTGCGGTACATCGACTGCGCCCTGCTTGCCCGCAGGATCACGGCGACGTCGCTGCTCAGCGTCGGCCTGATGGACATCATCTGCCCGCCGTCCACGGTGTTCGCCGCCTACAACGAGATCACGGCGGACAAGGACATCGCCGTGTACCCGTTCAGCGGGCACAGCGTGCCGCACGCGCACGCCGAGCGCCAGCTGCGCCACCTGAGAGCCGCGCTGCCCGCCTAGTCGCGGATGACTACCTTGTTGGTCAGCGTCCCGATGGACTCGATCGTGACCGATACCTCGTCGCCGTCGGCCAGCGGCCCGACGCCCTCCGGGGTGCCGGTGAGCAGCACGTCGCCTGGCAGCAGGGTCATCACCGCGCTGACGTACTCGATCAGCGACGGCACGTCCCACAGCAGTTCCCTGGTGCGCGCGTGCTGCCGCACCTCGCCGTTCACCGTGGTCGTGATGCCCAGGTCGGAGGGGTCCGTCCCGGTCTCCATCCACGGTCCGAGCGGGCAGAACGTGTCGAACCCCTTGGCCCGCGTCCACTGCCCGTCCCGCAGCTGCAGGTCCCGCGCCGTCACGTCGTTCGCGCAGGTGTAGCCGAAGATCACGTCCTCGGCGCGCTCCTTCGGCACGTCCCGGCAGAGCCGGCCGATGATCACGGCCAGCTCGCCCTCGTAATCGACCCGGTCGGTGAGCTTGACCGGGTAGGCGATCCTGTCGCCGGGCCCGGTCACCGACGTGGACGGCTTGAGGAACAGCACCGGCTCCTGCGGCAGCTGGGCGGCCCCCATCTCCCTGATGTGGTCGGCGTAGTTCCTGCCGATGGCGACCACCTTGCTCGGCAGCACCGGCGCTAGCAGCCGCACCTCCGCGAGCGGATAGCGCTGCCCCGTCAGCCGCACGCCCGACGGGTCAATGCCGAACGGATGACCGTGTAGTTCCGAGATTGTCTGTGGTTGGCCCGACTCACCCTCAACGACGCCATAGGCGACGCCGTCGCCCATGGCGAACCTCGCGATACGCACGAGCCTCCTTCGGTCAACTGGCCACCCGAGCCTAGCTGCTCGGGCGCTGGCGCGCTGGCCGCCAGTGCTTGCGCCTTACTGCTGGTAGCCTTCCACCTCGGCCGCCGGGCGCGACTCGGCGGCGTCCGGGTCCTCCCCGAACTCACGGCGCGCCCGCCGCTGCCGCAGCAGGTCCCAGCACTGGTCGAGCGCCTCTTCAGCGGAACGAAGGCGCTCCCGTTCCTGTTCCGAACTGAGCCGCCCGTCGGCGAGTTCGGCGCGAAGTTCCCGCTCGGTCTCCATCAGGCCGCTGATCCTCGCCAAGATCTCCTTGTCGTCCATGTGCATACCGTAAGCCCGCCGGTGCCGGTGCACGGATGCACCCCTTCCTTTTATCCGGAACGGGCCCGTGCCTCCGCCCCCTCCGTCCCGCCCGCCCGTCCGGGGCGCCAGCACGGAGGCGGCGACCGCGATCCACAGCGCGAGCAGCACCGGGATGCCGAGCGCCAGGTGCAAGCC
>NZ_JBARCR010001321.1:0-1936 GCF_049794275.1 Trebonia sp. | reverse complement strand
GCACCCGGCCGGCGACGGCAGGCTCCGGAGCCGCAGCAGGTCGCGACTGGCCGGCGACCGCACGGCTGACCGGCCGCGCGGTGACCGACCACGTGCCGGGATTGACGCCGCGCACTTCCGCGGTCAGCGCCACAGGCCCGCTGCCCGGGACGATGCCCTGGTAGGTTTCCTCCTGCGTAAACGTGTCGCCAGGCCCTGGCTTCCCCGTCACGTCCGTGCGCTGCCCGGTAAACCGGACCGTGGCCGTCAACCGCTCGCCGTCTTCGCCAGGATCGAGCCAGCAGGTGACGTGCAGCAACTGCTCCAGCGCCTTCGCGGCCCACCGCGGAACCTCATCATCCGCCCCGCCGTCGGCGGCGGCCACCGCCACCGGCTTCGCCGCGGCAGCCGTCGCGTCTGCTGTCATCGCACCGGCCGCCTTGGTCCCTGCCCTGCCAGTGGCGGGCATCGTTGTGGCCGGCCCGATGCTGGGCAGCGCCGGCCTCATGTCGAGCGGCGGCCGTTTGGCAGCCGGGACGGTCGCGGTGCTCGTGGCGGACTGTCGCGTCGTCCCGTTCCCTGGACGCCGGGCGAGGCCCGGCGGTACAGCAGCGGCGGCAGGGTCAGGCGGCACGTTCTCCGATGCGGCACCAGGCGGCACATCTCGCGGGGGAGCGGCCGGGCGGGCCGGAAGCGCCTGATCCCGAGGGCCGGGCGGCTTTCCTCTTCTTCGCCTGCGGCATCGTGCACCTTCCCCGTGCGGGCCCATCGGCGGGAACGGTCCATCCTCGCTGCCGTGGTCGACCAGAGGTTGGCCAGATAGTTGTCGGGTGTTAGCCCTTAGGTGAAGAACACGCGTATAGCGGATCGGGCAATCGCGTTATATCGTGAGAGTCAGCCGAGGAGGTGGCAGGCATGCGGAGCGTTGCGCGACTGCTGTTCGGTCCCGAGGGAGACAGGATCGCCGACCTGTTCGCGCCGGGCGAGCACGACGAACGTGGCATGGCCGACCGAGTCAGGCAAGCCGGAGAGTGGTGCCAGACCACGCCAGGCAGGTCTCGTATCCGCAGTCGGCCCCTGCATAGCCAGCCGGCCTTCGGCCCGCGCCGCGGCCGCGGCTAACCGACCGCCGCCCGCCCGCCAACTCCCCGTCAGTCGACCAGCATCACGTCGCTCCTGAACGTGCTCGATGTCCCATCCACCACGCTCTTCCGTGGACGATGTCCCATCGACCACGTTCGGCGGCGGCTACGGGGAGACGGCGGCTACGGGGAGACGGTGCCGGCTGCCAGGGCGACGGTGACGCCGACCGCGGCGGCGCCGAGCAGGGTGAGCACCACCCCGCGGCGGAGCGGGAACAGCAGCACTAGGGCACCCGCCAGCACGAGGAACTGCCACGGATGACTGAGCGTCCTGGCGAGCGTGATCGCCGACCCGAAGATAGCGCCGATCGCGGCGGGGCCGGCACCGTTCAGGAAGGCCCGTGCCCGCTGGTCGCCGCGGATCCGGTCGAAGTGGCGCCCGCCAAGCAGGACGAACGCGAACGACGGCGCGAAGGCCACGGCGGAGGCGAGCAGCGCGCCGCCGATCCCGGCGGCGGCATAGCCGACCACGGCGACGGTCTGCACGACCGGCCCGGGCGTGACCTGGCCGAGCGCCACCGCGTTGAGGAACTGCGCCCCGGTCATCCAGTGGTAGTGGGAAACAGCGTCGGTTTGCATGAGCGGGATGATCACGAAGCCGCCGCCGAAGGACAGGCCCCCGACCTTGAATGCCTCCCACGCGACGCTGGCCAGCACCGCGCCGCCAGTCAGCCAGGTGAGCGCGAGCGGCGCGGCGGCAAGCCCGCGCAGCTTATCGACGGGACCGGGCGCGTCCTTGTTGCTGCTGCCCCTGAAGTCGCCGCGCGCCGAGCGGATGGCCAGCTCCGCCGCGCCGCAGCCGAGCAGTACGATCA
>NZ_JBARCR010001320.1:0-5146 GCF_049794275.1 Trebonia sp. | reverse complement strand
GGCTGGCCGCGCGGGTGCTGGGGCGCGCGCTCGGCGGGCGTGACCTCGGCCTGGGTCTCGGCGCGCTGGTAACCCTCGCTCAGGCGGACGCCGAATCCTCGTCCGTCTGGGTCGCCGCGGGCGCGCTCTGCGACGCCCTCGACGTGGCCACCACGCTGGCGGCCTGGCGCGAGCTGCCGCGGGTAACCCGGTGGTTCGTCCTCTCCTCGGCGGCCGGCGCGTCGCTCGCCGGCGCCGCCGGGGCCGTGGCCCTCCGGGCTACCAGGGCAGCCGGCTAGCCAGTCAGCTGTCGACCTGCGGCGGCTCGGTGCGGGTCCGCTTGAGCTCGAAGAAGTACGGGTTGGACGCGAGCATCAGCGCGCCGTCGAACATCCGCACCGCCTCCTCGCCGCGCGGCACGCGGGTGATCACCGGCCCGAAGAACGCCACGCCGTCGATGTGAATGGTCGGCGTGCCGACCTCGTCGCCGACCGGGTCCATGCCCCGGTGGTGCGACTCGCGCAGCGCCTCGTCGTACTCCGTTGAGTCGGCCGCGTCGGCCAGCGCCGGGTCGAGCCCGCACTCGGTCAGCGCCTCGACGTACATGTCGTGGCCGAAGTCCCGCTTCTCGATGTGCCGCTTGGTGCCGAGCGCCGTGTACAGGTCGCGCAGTGCGGCCGTGCCGTACTTCTGCTCGACGGCGATGCAGATCCGCACCGGGCCCCAGCCGCGGTCGAGCATCTCGCGGTACCGCTCCGGCACGTCGCGGCCCTCGTTGAGCACCGACAGCGACATCACCCGGAAGCTCAGGTTGATCTCGCGTTCCTTTTCTACCTCCAGGATCCAGCGCGAGCTCACCCACGCGAACGGGCACTGCGGATCGAAGTAGAAGTCGACGACCGGAACCGGGGAAGTTGTCATGTCACCCATTTTAGTCCGGCATTTCGACGGTACTGTATGCGGCCCCGCTGGAACCAACGGGCCCGTTCAGAATCAAAATTTTTCCGAACGGACCCGTTGCGACTCCCGCAGCTACCGGATACTATACTGAGTATCATACCCGGTGGAGGGATGCTATGAGCGTACGGCACGCACTGTTGGCCCTGCTCAGTGAGGGCCCGAAGTACGGCCTGCAGCTCCGCGAGGAGTTCGAGGCCCGCACGGGCGAGGTCTGGCCGCTGAACGTCGGCCAGGTGTACACGACCCTGCAGCGGCTGGAGCGCGACGGCCTGGTCGAGACGGCCAACGGCGATACTGCGGGCGAACACGACGCGCTGGGGAACGTGCCAGGCGCACCGCAGAAGGCATTCCGGATTACCCCGGCCGGCTCGGCGGAACTCGACCAGTGGCTGCGGGTGCCGCCGGACCTGAGCTCCCCGCCGCGCGACGAGCTGGTCATGAAGGTGCTCGTCGCCATCACGGTGCCGGGGACCGACGTGCACGAAATCATCCAGGCGCACCGCACCTACCTGGTCCAGCTGATGCAGGAGTGGACCAGGCTCAAGGAGGACGAGGACGGATCGGACCTGGCGTTCTCGCTCGTGGTGGACGCGGAACTGTTCCGGCTCGACTCGGTGGTCCGCTGGCTGGACGCGGCCGACGGCCGGCTGCGCCGGGCCAAGGCCGAAGGCTGGGCGCCCGCGCGGACGGCGCAGGCGACGATGCCGGCGCTGGCCCGCCGGCGCCGGATTGGAGCGAGGCAGCAATGAGCGTGCTAGAACTGCGGTCGATATCCAAGGTGTACGGCAGGGGCGCCGCCGAGGTGCAGGCGCTGCGCGACATCAGCATGTCGGTCCCGGCGGGCATGATGGTCGCGGTCATGGGACCGAGCGGGTCGGGCAAGTCGTCGCTGCTCACCATCGCGGGGACGCTCGAGGAACCGACCTCGGGCGCCGTGCTGATCAACGGCCAGGACGTGGAGCGGATGTCGAACGGCGCCAAGGCACGGGTGCGCCGCCGCACGATCGGCTACGTCTTCCAGGACTTCAACCTGCTGCCGGGCCTGACCGCGGCGGAGAACGTGTCGCTGCCGCTTGAGCTGGACGGGATGAGCGCGCGCCGCGCGCACCTGGCCGGGCTCAAGGCCCTCGAAGACCTCGGGCTGGGAGATCAGGCCAGGCGCTTCCCCGACCAGCTCTCCGGCGGCGAGCGGCAACGGGTGGCGATCGCCCGCGCCGTGGTGGGGGACCGGTCGCTGCTGCTCGCCGACGAGCCGTCCGGCGCCCTCGACTCGGCCAACGGCGAGTCCGTGATGCGGCTCATCCACACGTACTGCAAGCGCGGCACCGCCGCCGTCGTCGTCACCCACGACGCGCAGCTCGCGTCCTGGGCGGACCGGGTCGTTTTCCTGCGCGACGGCCGCGTCGTCGATCAGACCATGCCGCCGGCGGGCCCCGAAACGCTGCTGGAGCAGCCGTCATGAGCATGCTGACGCTGGAACGCGACCGCCCCGTCCACGAACCTGACGACCCCAGGCGCGCTGCCGCCGCCCGGCGCGCGCTGTCCCGCTGGGTGCTCCGCCTCGCCGTCCGCGAGTGGAAGCAGCGGATCCTCATCGTCTTGCTGATCACCGTGGCGACCGCCGCGACGCTGTTCGCCATCGCCGTCGCCTCGGCAACCCCGGGGACGCCGAACGCCGGGATCTACGGCACGGCGCAGACGCTCGTCCAGCTGCCAGGGAACACCCCCGGCCTGCCGGGCGTCGTCGCGAAGATCGAGAGGGCGTACGGCTCGGCGAGCGTGATCTACGACCAGCCGATCGTCACCGGCCAGGCCGGCGGCGCCGACCTGCGCGCCCAGGACCCGAACGCCCCGTACACGCGCGTACTGCTCGCGCTCGACTCGGGCCGTTACCCGACAGCGGCCGGCCAGGTGGCGGTCACCCCGGCGCTCGCCCAGCTCTACCGGCTGCGGATCGGCTCCGTCTGGCACGTCCCGGCTTCCGCGGGGGCAAGCGCGGGCCGTGCCTTTATCGTCACCGGCATCGTGGAGAACCCGTCGAACCTGCTCGACGAGTTCGCCCTCGTGCCGCCCGGCCAGGGCGCCGGGCTCGCCTCGCCGCAGAACGTGCGGATCTTCCTCGGCATAAGCATGGACTCGGCCGCCGCGTCGGCGGCCGGCAACGTCATCCCCAAGAACGCGACCGTCACCGCGCCGCAGCCGTCGGACTCGATCACCTCCCCGGCGACGATCGTGCTGATCGTCTCGGTGCTCGGCCTGGCCTTCATCGGCCTGGTCGCGACCGCCGCGTTCACCGTGATGGCTCAGCGGAGGCAGCGCGCCCTCGGCATGCTCGCCTCCCTCGGCGCGACCGAGCGCGACGTCAGGTTCGTGCTGATCGTCGACGGCGTGGTGGCCGGCGTGCTCGGCGCGATCATCGGCGCGGCGCTCGGGCTGGGCCTCTGGTTCTGGTACTACCCGCATCTGGAGACCGCCACCGCGCATCGCACCGACCCGCTGAACCTGCCGTGGGCGGCCGTGGTCATCGGCCTGCTGCTCGCCGTGGCCACCTCGGTCATCGCCGCCGCCTGGCCGGGGCGCGCGGTCAGCAAGGTCCCGGTGGTCGCCGCGATCTCGGGCCGGATCAGCGCGCCGCACGTGGTCAGAAGGTCGCTGCGCCCCGGCCTCATCTTCCTGGCCGCAGGCCTGTTCGTGCTGTACTTCTCCGGCGGCTGGAACGGCGGCGGCGGCGACGCCTACCTGGTCATTGCCGCCATGATCGCCTGCGTGATCGCGTGCGCCCTGCTCGCCCCGTTCGCCGTGGACCGGCTCGCCCAGGTGGCAGGGCGTGCCCCGCTGGCCACCCGGCTGGCGCTGCGCGACCTCGCCAGGTACCGGTCCAGGTCGGGCGCGGCGCTGGCGGCGGTCTCGTTCGCGGTGTTCCTCGCCACCATCGCCATCGTCATCGCGAGCGTCCGGTACGACGACGCGCTCGACTACATCGCCCCGAACATGGCGTCCAACCAGCTCATCATGTACGCGCCAGGAAACGACCCGACCCAGTACCAGCCTGGCCAGGTCACCCCGGCAGCCAAGCTGGCCGCCAGCAGGCAAGAGGCGGACACGCTCGCCGCGCAACTGCACGCGCCCGCCCCGCTCGAGCTCGACCTGGCGGTCAGCGTCAACGTCACGGCGCAAGGTCAGCCCACGGAAAACCAGTCCGGGGCGCTCGTCTCGCTGCACGGCCCCGGGGTCGGCGGCCGCATGTACCTGGCCACTCCGGCCCTGCTCAAGACGTTCGGCGTCAGCGCGAGCCAGGTGAACCCGGCCGCCGACGTGCTCACCGTGCGCGCGGGACTGCCGGCGACGGGCGGCCTCGCGCTGGTCAGCGGCAGCTTCATCGCCGAGTCGCCGCCCGGGTGCCCCGCCGGGTCGTGCATCCTCAACCCGGTCATCCAGGAGGTCGGGAAGCTGCCGGCCGGCACCTCCCTGCCGAACACCGTGATCACCGAGCAGGCGGCCAGGGCGCTGCACGAGACGATCGTCCCGGTCGGCTGGCTGGTCCAGGCGCCTGCCGCGCTCACCCCGGTACAGATCAACGCGGCCCGGCAGGCCGCGGTCGCCATCGGCACCACGATCGAGACCAAGTCCGGCCAGCTCGGCCTGGGGCAGATCAGTGAGGGCGCCACCGTCGGCGGCATCCTCATCGCGCTCGGCGTGCTGGCCATGACCGTCGGCCTGATCCGCTCCGAGACCGCCAGCGATCTGCGCACGCTCACCGCGACGGGAGCGGGCTGGCGCACCAGGCGGGCGCTCACTGGCGTCACCGCGGGCGTGATCGCGCTGCTCGGCGCGGCGCTGGGCACTGTGGCCGCGTTCCTGGCCTCGCTCGCCTGGGCGCACTCGAGCCTTACCCAGACGTTCGGCAACGTGCCATGGGCCGATGTCGGGCTGCTGGTCATCGGCATGCCGCTGGTCGGCGCCGCGGCCGGCTGGCTGCTCGGCGGCCGCGCGCCGTCCGCGGTCTCCCGTCAGCCCCTGGAGTAACCGGTGATTCGGCGCTCGCGACACGCCGGAAAAATCTCGCCGTGCGCGGGATGCCGCGAGTATCGTCTCAATTCGTGACGGGAGCGCCGGCTTTCACTGTCGTAGCGGACGTCGCGATCGTGAAGGGGGAGACGCCGGCCGGGGACCGGACCTGGCTGTCACTCCCGGACGGGAGCGCGCA
>NZ_JBARCR010001319.1:0-5833 GCF_049794275.1 Trebonia sp. | reverse complement strand
GGCCAGCACTGTCGGGTTGCCGCCGCACGCCGCGGTGCTGCTCGCGAGCGGGCCGCTCACAGACGACGGCCTGCTCCCCCCGGACACGACCGCCTGGCTGAGCGTTTAGCAGGCGCTCGCGGTTTGTCCTTGTTTTCTGTCGTGCTGACGGCGTGCGTTATGTCCGACAGAGGGTACTGGGCTACTGGCCGCATCCTTCGTGGGGATGGCGATCCTCAAGAACCTGGTTGAGCGCCGCGAGCCGCGTGGCCGCATCGAGGTTGGTCTCTTCTCGGAGGCTGTGCAGTTGCTCCTCGATGTGCTTGAGTCTCGGCTCCACGATGCCAGCCATCTCATGACGCAAGAACTTTGCGCAGGTCACCACCCCTGTCATGAAGCCTAGGGCCGCGCTCAAGACGACCTCCACGGGGACCACCGCCTAACTGAAAGTAACGATCTCGCTACTAGTATCAGCTGGCCACGAGCGGAAAGCAAGGGTCATTCTGCTACTAGCAGAACGCTAAGACCAAACAGCCCTAAGCCATATAACAGTCTTGACTGACTTTCCCAGGTGGACTTCGATGGACTTCGATGGACTTCGGTGGAGTCTGGCCTGGCTCCTGCTTCCTCAAGTGAACTTTGATGAAACTGAGACATGGTGAGTCGGGCAGTCACGTGCTGACTGCATAGCTCCATGTGTAAGCTTCCGTTGTGCCAGTAGCTGATTGCCCTGGGCTGTGCACTAGGCCGACGATAGGTTCTGACCTGGACAGGGGATCGCGATGACCGTCAGCGCAAGTCCCCTAGTGGAGCGTCGGCGCCTGCGGACTGAGCTTAGGCAAGCGCGCCAGGAAGCAGGCTTGACACAAGAGGCTGTCGCGGAGCAGATGGACTGGTCACTGTCCAAGCTCATCAGGATCGAAACTGGTGCGGTTGGTATCTCGACGAACGATCTCACTGCGCTGCTACGCCTCTACAACGTCAAGGACCGTAAGCGGGTCAGGGCGCTTGTAGCACAGGCGAGGGAAGCCAGAAGGCAAACATGGTGGAGCAAGTACCGCGCTGTCTTGGCGCCGACATACTTTCAATACATCGAATTTGAAACGTCGGCTTCTATCATTCGTACTTATGAGACGTTCGTGGTACCCGGCCTTTTGCAGACCGAAGAGTATGCGACTGCTGTCACAGCGCGGAATAGATTTGATCCCGACCCGAAGACCGTAAAGACCTTGGTCGAGGTTCGGATGAAGCGCCAGCAGCTACTGCTCGATCGGCCCAATCCTCCGCTTCTATTTTTCATTGTGGACGAAGCCGTAATTCGTCGGCTCGTCGGCGACAAAGACTTGCGTCAGGCTCAGGTTGAAAAGCTCATTCGCATGGCGGATAGACCAGAAGTTACGATTGAGATTGTGCCGTTTTCCGCTGGTATTCATCGCGGGGTGATCGAAGATTTCAGCATTCTTGAATTCGGCGAAACTGATGATAATGATGTCTTGTACTTTGAAGGCTCTCGCATGGCAAGCTTCAGCCGCGACGAGACCGACGAGATCGCCCTATACCGCGAGCTTTTCGAGGAGATGAGGAATCTGTCGCTCGGCCCACAAGGCTCGCGCGACTATCTTATTGAGGTGGCGGATACGATCCGTTTACGCCAAAAAATGCACAGGTTTCTATCAGTGTAGTTCTTTACCCGGGGAGAAAAGTATGCTCAGCGAGCATCCGGTAGGTCATACATGGCGTGTTAGTTCATGGTCAAAAAGTGGTAACTGCGTCGAGATCACTACCATTGGAAGAGCAGTAATAGTCCGAGACACCAAGAATCGCAGTGGAGAAGTGCTGTCTTTCCCCTCTGCAGCCTGGAAGCACTTCGTGATCAATCTAGGCGAACAACCCTAATTTAGGGGAAGATTTCAGCTTGTAGTGTAAAGCAAAGCGTCGTCTCGCTCGGCTAGGAGATCAAGACGACGCTCGCTTGGAACACCCCCGAAGGAGTGATCGTCAAGAAAGTACCAGTTTTCGTACCTCCTCGCGATCGGATTGAAGCGAAAAAACGCTCTCGTTCTTCGGCACTTCCGTCTTCGGCTTCCGATCCCTGCGCGGCCGAGGCCCGGCGGCTGGCCGCGCGCTGGCCGGGGCCCTTTGCCCCAATTAGGCGAGGCCGATCTGCTGCCGCTGCAGGGCGGCGTCGTAGCCCAACTGTCCACCGGCTCGCCCTGGAGCTGTCAGATCGCCAGGCCACCGCCTTCGCCGCCGCCATCGCCGAGACCGAGGCGGTCACGCCCGAGATCGCGAAACTGCGGGGAATCGCGCTGGCCGGCGTCTTCCAGATCATCATCACCGAGGCCGGGCGCCGCACCCGCGAGGGCCAAGGCCAGAACCAGATCGCCGACGAGCTGCGGCCAGCCATCGAAGCGGTCCTCGACGACCTCGACGCCTGGCTTACTTCAGCTACGGACCAGCGCAACAGAAACCGCGCGACCTAGCCGCGCTGCTCGGCGGTCGCGTCGGCGTCGCTGCCCTGCTGGGCGGACACCGTCGCGGCCGGCTCACCGTCGCTGACGCGGAAGGCCAAGCGGCCGTCGTCGATCGCCACCGTCACCCGCTGCCCCGGCCGCAGCCGGCCGTCGAGGAGCATCTCCGACAGCCGGTTGTCCACCTCCCGCTGGATGGTCCGGCGCAGCGGCCGGGCGCCGAACTCGGGCTGGAAACCGCGCCGCGCCAGCCAGTCGATCGCCTCGGTAGTGAACTCCACCGTGATCGCCTGCGCGTGCAGCCGCCGCGTCGTCTCCTCGAGCAGCAGGCTGGTGATCTGCCGCAGCTGCGTCTCGTCGAGGTGCCGGAACACGATGATCTCATCGATCCTGTTGAGGAACTCCGGGCGGAACGACTCCCGCAGCCGCTGCATGATCCGGTCCCGCAGCTGCTGGTCGTCGGGACCACCACCGTCACCGCCCGCGGCGCCGAAGCCAAGCGCTCGCCTGCCGATCACGTCGGAGCCGAGGTTGCTGGTCATGATCACGACGGTGTTCTTGAAGTCCACCGTGCGGCCCTGGCCGTCGGTGAGCCGTCCGTCGTCCAGCACCTGGAGCAGGATGTTGAACACGTCCGGGTGCGCCTTCTCGATCTCGTCGAGCAGCAGGACGGCGTACGGGGTGCGGCGCACCGCCTCGGTGAGCTGCCCCGCCTCTTCGTAGCCCACGTATCCGGGCGGAGCGCCGACTAGCCGAGACACCGTGTGACGTTCCTGAAATTCGCTCATGTCGATCCGCACCATGCGACCCTCGCTGCCGAAGAGAGCCTCCGCCAGCGCCCTGGCCAGCTCCGTCTTGCCGACACCGGTCGGCCCGAGGAACAGGAAGCTGCCGATGGGCCGGTTGGGGTCGCCCAGCCCGGCGCGCGACCGGCGGACCGCCTCGGCCACCGCCAGCACCGCCTCGTCCTGCCCGATGACGCGGCGGTGCAGGTGCTCTTCGAGCCGCAGCAGCCGGTCCTTCTCCTCCGCGGTGAGCTGCGCGACCGGGATGCCGGTCGCCCGGGACACCACCTCGGCGATGTCGGCGGCGGTGACCTCGGGCACCGCCCGCTCACTGTCGGCGGCCTCGCCGTCCGGGCGTTCCGTGAGCGAGGCGATCTCGTCGCGCAGCGCGCTGGCCCGCTGGTAGTCCTCGACGGCCACCGCCTCGTCCTTCTCCCTGCGCAGCTGCTCGAGCCGCTTCTCCCGTTCGCGCCTGTCCCTGGCCGGGGTCTTGGTGCGCAGCCGCACCCGGGCGCCCGCCTGGTCGACCAGGTCGATCGCCTTGTCCGGCAGGAACCGGTCGGTGATGTACCTGTCGGACAGCTCCGCGGCCGCGGCCAGCGCCTCGTCGGTGAACCGGACCTGGTGGTGCGCCTCGTACCTGTCGCGCAGCCCGCGCAGGATCTCGATCGTGTCGGACACCGACGGCTCGGGCACCAGGATCGGCTGGAACCGGCGCTCGAGCGCGGCGTCCTTCTCGATGTTCTTGCGGTACTCGTCGATGGTCGTGGCGCCGACGATGTGCAGCTCACCGCGTGCCAGCGCAGGCTTGAGCATGTTCGAGGCGCCCATCGCGCCCTCGGCGGCGCCCGCGCCGACGACGGTGTGCAGCTCATCGATGAAGACGATCAGTTCGTCGCTGTGCGCGCGGATCTCGTCGATGACCTTCTTCAGCCGTTCCTCGAAGTCGCCGCGGTAGCGGGTGCCGGCCACCATGCCGCCCAGGTCGAGCTGCACGAGGCGCTTGTCCCGCAGCGTGTCGGGCACGTCCCCGTCGACGATCCGCTGCGCGATGCCCTCCACGATCGCGGTCTTGCCGACGCCCGGTTCGCCGATGAGCACCGGGTTGTTCTTCGTCCGGCGGGACAGCACCTCGACCGTCTGCTCGATCTCGTCCTCGCGGCCGACCACTGGATCGACTCGTCCTTCGCGTGCCATCGCGGTCAGGTCGGTGCCGAACTCGTCGACAGTCGGCGTGTCCGACGGCGGCGTGCCCTGGCGGCCCCCTCCCCCGGCGGCCGCCTGCTGCAGCGTCTCTGGGGTGATCCGCTGCTCGTGCAGCTCCCGCCCGGCGGCCGAATCGGGGTTGACCGCGAGCGCGAACAGCAGGTGCTCCGGCCCGATATACGACGATCCGAACGCCCGTGAGATCTGCCGCGCGTCCAGCAGCGCCCGCTTGGCGGACGGCGTGAGGCTCGGCGTGCCCTCCCGCGGCTCGCCTCGCTGGGCGCGGGACTCGATGTCGTGCGCGATCGCGTCCGGGTCGGCGCCCGCGGCGACCAGCAGCCGCCGGACCGGCTCCTGCCGGGTCGCGGCCCACAGCAGGTGGTCGGTGTCCAGGTCGAGGTCGCCCCACTGCGCGGCCTGGGCGGCGGCATCCCTGACGAGCTCACGGGCCTGTTCGGTCATCAGCTTCCCGATGTCGATGCGCTGCGGCCGTCGCGGCGAGCCGTAGAAGCGGGCGAGGAAGTCGTCGAACGGGCTGGCGCTCTGGTCGCCAGGACCGTAGGGGTCGTAGACCATGTGGTCCTCCTGACCGGCAGTCGTTGGGCGTGCCGTCATCCAGAATCCAGCCTAAGAACCGGTTAGCAAGACCCTGGCGGCGGCCCTGACTTGCGCCGCGTACGAGCCGCCGAACAGGCACGCGTGCACGAGCAGCGGATGCAGCTGGTGCAGCGGCACCCGCGCGCGCCACCCGTCGGCGAGCGGCGCGGTGCCGGTGTACCCGCGCATGATCCGCTCCAGGTGCGGCGCGCCGAACAGCGCGAGCATCGCCAGGTCGGTCTCCCTGTGTCCGCCGTGCGCGGCCGGGTCGATCAGCCAGCCGCGCCCGCCGGACCACAGCACGTTCCCCGCCCACAGGTCGCCGTGAATGCGGCTCGGCGGCTCCGGCGGCCCGGCGAGTTCCCCGATCCTGTTCACGACGGTTTCCACCAGGCTGAGGTCCGCGTCATCCAGCGCGCCGTCGTCATGCGCCTTCTTCAGGTATGGAACGAGCCGTTGCTCCGCGTACCAGCTCCCCCATTCTGTTCCCGGTGTGTTGTCCAGCGGCAGGCTGGCTAGGTATCCCGGCCACGGCGCGCCGAAGGAGGCCGCGCCCGCGGCGTGCATCCGGGCCAGTCCGGCGCCGAACTCCTCCGCGGCGTCCTGGGTGGCCCTGCCGTCCGGCAGCAGCTCGATGACCAGCAGGTCGCGGCTGACGCCGAGCACTCGCGGGAGCGGCACCGCGCCGGCTTCGGCCAGCCACCGCAGTCCGTTCGCCTCGGCGGCGAACGCCTCGGCCGTGGCCTCGTCCCCGCTGGGGGCGGCCTTCACGAAGGCCTGCCGCCCGTCGGCCAG
>NZ_JBARCR010001318.1:0-4093 GCF_049794275.1 Trebonia sp. | reverse complement strand
ACCTCGCCGGGGCGGAGGACGCGCTCGCCGACGCGTTCGAGCGGGCCCTGCGGACGTGGCCGTCGCAGGGGGTGCCTGGCAACCCCGACGCGTGGCTGCTGACCGTCGCCCGCAACCGGCTGCGCGACGAATGGAAGTCCGCGCGGGTGCAGCGGGCAGTCGCGCTCGATGCCGTCCCGGACACCCTGGCGCACATCGATGGCGTTGACGTCGACGCGATCCCTGACCGGCGGCTCGAGCTGATGCTCGTCTGCGCGCACCCGGCCATCGACCGCGCGATGCACACGCCACTCATGCTGAACACCGTGCTGGGTTTCACCGCCGAGCAGGTCGGGCGGGCCTTCTCGGTGCCGGCGCCCACGATGGCGACCCGCCTGGTGCGGGTGAAGAAGCGCATCAAGGCCGCCGGGATTCCGTTCCGCATCCCCGACCTGGCGGATCTCCCGGCGCGGATGGCCTCGGTCCTCGAGGCGGTCTACGGCGCCTACGTCATCGACTGGGCGACCGGCCCGCAAGCACGCCAGCTGCCTTCTGAGGCGCTGCATCTCGCGGAGGTGCTCACCACGCTCGTCCCTGGCGATCCGGAGGCGCTGGGACTCGCGGCGCTAATCGAGCTGTCGGCGGCGCGCGGGCCGGCCCGGGTCGACGCGGAGGGACATTTCGTGGCGCTCCCCGATCAGGATCCCGCGCTGTGGAATCAGGAGCTGATCAGCAGGGCGCACGAGCACCTGCGGGCCGCGCACGCGCGGGGACAGCTGGGACGGTTCCAGCTCGAGGCCTCGATCCAGGCCGTGCACTGCGCTCGAGGGCGCGACGGCACGACGGACTGGCCGACGCTGCTCACCCTGCACCGCATCTTGCAGGCGATCGCGCCCTCCCTCGGCAGCGGTGTCGCGCTCGCCGCCGTCACCGCCGAGGTCGACGGGCCCGCGGCGGGACTGGCCGTACTCGACGCGCTGCTCTTGGAAGCGGGCCAGCGTGCCCGGCTCTTCCAGCCGGCCAAGGCCACCCGCGCGCACCTGCTGGACCGGCTCGGGCGTAAAGAAGAGGCCGTCGCGGCCTATGACAGCGCGATCAGCCTGACCCACGACACCGCAGAACGCGAGTATCTGGAAGGCCGCCGCGACCGCGCCAGTGGCGTCAGCCGATGACGTTGAAGTTCGCGATGACCTTCACCGGCCGCAACCGCCGAACGCCCGAGGCCAGCGTGGTAGTCGATACAGAAGTGACAGCTGATTTGATGCCGCGTGTGCCGGAGAGCCGTCCACGGCCGGGCGGGCGTTGGCGGTGTGGGCCATACCGCCAATAGATTCGCGCTTGTGGGCCACACCGCCAATCCGCAAGGCCGAGCCATGGAGCCGCCGCGGCCCTAGGGTGGGCGGTCGCTGGAAGCTGCCGGGCCGAAGGGGCTGCGATGAAACGAGGAGCGCGGAGCTACGGTACGGGCTTCGACTGAGGGAGAAGCGGCGGGGCAGCGGGGTTCCGCCGCGTCGTTCGGTGCCGCTCTCAGGCACCGGCTGGACGCGCCGGACACCCCGCAAGCCGACGCGACTGGGAATGAGAGTCAGCGGGCGAACTCGGTGGCGCGGGATTCGCGGACGACCGTCACGCGGATCTGGCCCGGGTAGGTGAGTTCCTCTTCCACCTGCTTGGCGATGTCGCGGGCGATGACCTGCGCCTGGATGTCGTCGACCTTGTCCGGCTTGACCATGACCCGGATCTCGCGGCCCGCCTGCATGGCGAAGACCTTCTCGACGCCGTCCTTGTCCGAGGCGATCTGCTCGAGGCGCTCCAGCCGCTTGACGTACATTTCCAGCGACTCGCGGCGCGCGCCTGGGCGGCCGCCGCTCATCGCGTCGGCCGCCTGGGTGAGCACGGCCTCGACGGTGCGGACCTCGACCTCGTTGTGGTGTGCCTCGATCGCGTGCACCACGTCGTCGGACTCGCCGTACTTGCGGGCGATCTCCGCGCCGATCAGCGCGTGGCTGCCCTCGACCTCGTGGGTGAGCGCCTTGCCGATGTCGTGCAGCACCGCGCAGCGCTTGAGCAGCAGCGGGTCCATCCGCAGCTCGCTGGCCATTATGCCGGCGATGTGCGCGCTCTCGATCAGGTGCGCCAGGACGTTCTGGCCGTAGGAGGTGCGGTAGCGGAGCCTGCCCAGCAGGGCGATCAGCTCGGGGTGCATGTCGGTGATGCCGAGCTCGGTCATGGCGTCCTCGCCGGACCGCTGGCAGAGCAGCTCGATCTCGGCCTTGCCGCGGTCGTAGGCCTCCTCGATCCGCTGCGGATGGATCCGGCCGTCCTGGACGAGGCGCTCCAGCGTGAGCCGGGCGATCTCGCGGCGCACCGGATCGAAACAGGAGAGCAGCACCGCCTCCGGCGTGTCGTCGATGATCAGGTTGACGCCGGTTATCGACTCGAAGGCGCGGATGTTCCGGCCCTCGCGGCCGATGATCCGGCCCTTCATCTCGTCGCCGGGCAGGTGCATTACGGAGACCACGGACTCGCTGGTCTGCTCCACTGCAATCCGCTGGATGGCGAGGGTGACGATCTTGCGGGCGCGCTTGTCCGCCTCGGCCTTCGCCTCGTTCTCGATGTTCCGCATCGTGACCGCGGCCTCGCGCTTGGCCTGGTTCTCCATGGTCGCGACAAGCTCGTTCCTGGCGTCGTCCGCGGTCAGCCCCGCGACCCGCTCGAGTTCCTGCCTGGTCGACGCGGCCGCCTCGTCGAGGGCCGTGGCCCGCTCGTCGAGGTCCTGCCTGCGGCGCTCGAGCGCCTGCCTGCGCTCCTCCATGCGGCGGATCTCGGCGTCGAGGCGCTGTTCCCGCTCGCCGATTCGCAGCTCGCGGCGCTCCAGGTCGCTGCGGAGCTCGCGCATCTCGTCCTTGACGGCCCGGATCTCGTCCTCGACCTCGCGGCGGTCTCGCGCGGCCTGCTCGGTCCCCTCGGCGGCACGCTTGACGATCCCCTCGGCCTCGGCCTCAGCCCGGATCCTCAGCTGCTCGGCGTCCGCTTGCGCGCGGTCCCTGAGCTGGTCCGCGTCGGCTTGCGCGCGGTCCCTGAGCTGCTCGGCGTCGGCTTGGGCGCGATCGTGGAGCTGGCCGGCATCCCGGTCCACGGTCCCGGAGGCGACGCCAAGCCCGCTGGCTTTCGAGAGCCGCGTGGAGTCCGCAGGCGGTGCGGTTCTGGGCGCGGACCGGCGCAGCACGACAGCGAACGCGCTGAACGCCAGGACCAAAGCGGCCAGTCCGATCACCATGAACGCGACTCCGCCGCTCACGGGCACCCCTTTCGTCCGTGCTCCCGGAACCCTGACGGTCAGGGCGGTACCCAGGGTCATGTCCTCGGGGGCGCCGCCCCGGGCTCACGCCCTGGCGCGAGGGGTCCTGCACGCCGTCCGGCTGCGGCTACTAGCCGTCGTCTTCGGTTTGTCCGAGCCGATCACCCGTCCAGCGCCAGGTAACGCCTCACTGCGCTGAGGTTAAGCGTTGATAACGGTTTGAGCAAGCAGAGACTCATTGTGGGAACCAAAGTTCACTGATAGTAATAAATTAACTTCATTCCGTATAATTGTCGAGGTCGTCGAGGCAGGATTCGCCTACTTCCGCACCTTCTGTCTCCAGGGCCTCCCGGACCACACGGAACGCGAGACCCGGCGGATACCCCTTGCGTGCCAGCGTCCCGGCCAGCCTCCGGATCCGCGCCTCGGGCGGCAGGCCCCGGGTGCTCATGAGCTTCCGGTCGACGAGCCGCCGCGCGGTGGCGACCTCGGCATCCGGGCCGAGGTCCTCGATGGCGTCCCTGATCTGGTCGTCGCCGACGCCGCGCTGCCTGAGCTCGGCTCGCAGCGCACGGCCCGCCAGCCCTCGGCTGTAGTGCCTGGACTCCACCCACGCCCGGGCGAACGCGGCGTCGTCGATCAGCCCCACATCGGCGAACCTGTCCAGGACGGCGTGCGCGGCGTCATCGGGAACGCCGCGGTCGCGGAGCGCGCCGGCGAGCTGCGCCCTGGTCCGGGGAGCGAGCGTCAGCAGTCGCAGGCAGATCTGCCGCGCCCGCGCCTCCGGATCGGCGGTGCCGTCGTGGTCCGTGG
>NZ_JBARCR010001317.1:0-2282 GCF_049794275.1 Trebonia sp. | reverse complement strand
CGGCTGCCGCGCCCGGTGGGCCTGGGGCTCGCCGCCCCGTTCGCCAGGCCGGCGCGCACCCTGGTGACGCTCGCCGCCGTCGCGTTCGGCGCCACTGCGGTGATCTTCGCTGTCGGCCTGCACTCGTCGCTGAGCCGGGCCGAGGCCGCCCAGAACCAGTCCGCCACGGTCCCGGTGCAGATCCAGCAGGGCGGCCCTGGCGGCGGCCCGAACCAGTCGCCGACCCCGGCGCAGTTCGCGACCATGACCGCGGCGCTGCGCGCCCAGCCGGGCACGGCACGCGACGTGTCCATATACGCCGCGGGGGTGAAGGTCGCTGGCGTGACGGAGAACGTCACGGCGTTCGCGTTCGGCGGCGACTCGTCCTGGACCGGCTACAGCCTGATCACCGGCCGCTGGTACCGCGCGCCAGGCGAGGTGGCGGTCAACACCGCGTTCCTGAACGCGAGCGGCCTCGCCGTGGGCGACACCGCGACGGTGAACACCGGCACCGCGCAGGTCACCGTGCGGATCACCGGTGAGGTGTTCGAGCCGTCGAGGGAGCCCAGGCTGTACGGCAGCGCGCAGACCCTCCCCGGCGTCGCCACCGCCGAGAACTTCTACCAGACGGACGTCGGGCTGCGACCGGGCACCGGCGCCGCCGCCTACATGAGCAGCGTGAACAACGCGCTGGGCAGCCAGAGCCCGTTCGCGGCGACCGGGCCGGACGGCGGCAAGTTCTATTCGATCGCCAGCGAGCTGATCGGCCTGCTCTCGCTGATGGTGGCGATCGCCGCCGGGCTCGGGGTGCTCAACACGGTGCTGATGACCACCAGGGACCGGGTCCACGACCTGGGAGTCTTCAAGTCGCTCGGCATGCGCCCGTCGCAGGTGCTCACCATGGTGGTGTGCTGGATCATCGTGCCCGCCGTCCTGGCCGGCGCGATCGCCGCGCCCGTCGCGGTGGCACTGAACACCGCCACGTTGCACGCCATGGCCGGCACCGCGCACACCGGCGTGCCCGCGAGTTTCACGCAGGTGTTCGGCCCGCTGCGGCTGGCCGTGCTGGCCCTGGCGGCGCTCGTCATCGCGGTCCTGGGAGCGCTGCTGCCCGCGAGCTGGGCGGCCCGCGCCCGTCCCGCCACGGCCCTGCGCGCGGAGTGAAATACTGAGCCGTCATGACTACCCCCAGCCCCAGCCCCGCCACCACCCCTACCCGACTCCGGGTGGTGATCGGCGAGGACTCGGTGCTGCTGCTCGCCGGCCTGGTGAAGCTGCTGGAAGGCGCCGGGTTCGAGGTGGCCGCCACCGCCGGAGACGGGACCGCACTCGTCGAGGCCGTCGGGCGGGAAAGGCCCGACGTAGTGATCGCCGATGTCCGGATGCCCCCGTCCTACACGGACGAGGGCATCCGGGCGGCGCTGCTCATCCGCGAACAATGGCCGGCCACCGCGATCCTGGTGCTCTCGCAGTACGTCGAGGAACGGTACGCGGCCGACCTGCTCTCCGCCAACACCAGCAGCGTTGGTTACCTGCTGAAAGACCGCGTCGCCGACGTGACCGAGTTCCTCGACGCGCTGCGCCGGGTCGCGGCGGGGGGCACCGCGCTCGACCCGGAAGTCGTCGCCCAGCTGCTGGTGCGGAGGGGTCCCGACCCGCTGGCGGCACTAACCCAGCGGGAACGCGACGTCCTGGCGCTCATGGCCGAGGGCCGCTCTAACACCGAGATCGCCGCCTCCCTGGTCATCACCGACAGCGCGGTAAGCAAGCACATCAACTCGATCTTCACCAAGCTCGGCCTGCACCCGGGCGACACCGGCCATCGCCGCGTCCTGGCCGTCCTCCGCTACCTGGGCACCGGCCCCGCAGCCTGACCACCCGCACAGGCCAAAAGATCTTGATGCTACCTATTGTGTTCTCTAGAACACGTGTGCTAGCCTAAATTTAGGCCACAAGAGTGGCGCGGACGATGAGAGGCAGGCGATCAGTCACGGCATAACCGGGAGGGGGTGGCCAGATGGGCGTCGCTGATGCTTTGCGGATGATGAACGCCGGCCTGGACTACCTCAACGGCTCGGGTGCCGGGGAGCTGGACGCCGCCGCGTGCGGCCAGGTGCTGCGGTCGCTGGGTGAGATCGAGGCGAAGTTCACCGCCGCGCATGCGTCCGTGCTGGCCCGGTTCGACGCGGCCGATGCCCACGACAGCGACGGGTACGGCAGCTCCGCCGCGTGGCTGATGGCGATGACGGACATGACCCGCCCGGATGCCAGGACCAAGGTGCGGCGGATGCGGCTGCTGCGCG
>NZ_JBARCR010001316.1:0-2787 GCF_049794275.1 Trebonia sp. | reverse complement strand
ACCATCGTGCCCATGACCGGATAGGCGCCGTTGTCGAGCACCATCGTCGCGTCGAGTCCGAGCAGGTCACCGTCGTTACTGACGGCAGCGCGGACGTCGAAGCCCTCCTCGCGCGCCTGCCCGGACGCGGCGAGGTTCTCGCTGCGGTCCTCGATCCACTTGACCGGCCTGCCGAGAGCGCGCGACGCGGCGGCGACGGCGAGCTCCTCTCGCGAGGCGCCGATCTTCAAGCCGAACGAGCCGCCGATATCGCCGGCCAGAACATGCACCTTGTCCGGCTCGATGCCGAGGCGCGTGGCGACGCCCATCCTGGTCATGTGCACGCCCTGCGTCGCGGCATGCACCGTCATGACGCCTGAATCGGCGTCGTAGCTCGCCACGCAGCCGCGTCCCTCCATGGGCACGTTCTGGTGGCGATGCACGTCGATGCGGAACTCGGCGACCCGGTCCGCCGCCGCGAACGTGCCGGCGACGTCGCCGAACTCGCTGCGCTTGTGCGGGCCGATGATGTTGTCGCCCAGGTTGTCGAACAGCCTCGGGCTGCCGGCGTCGAGGGCGACCGCCGCGCTCACGACCGGGGGCAGGTCTTCGTAGTCGACCTCGACCAGATCGCACCCGTCCTCGGCCAGGTACCGGCTTTCGGCGACCACGATCACCACCGGGTCGCCGACGAAACGCACCTTGTCGGTCGCCAGCAGGGTGTACTCGGGCTTGGGCCCGTCGCCGCCCATCATCGCGAACAGCGGGTCCTGCCCGGGGACCGTCACCGCTTCCAGGTCCGCCCCGGTGAGCACGAGGACGACTCCGGGGAGCGCCTGGGCGGCCGAGACATCCACCGCGAGCACCCGCCCGTGGGCCAGCGGCGAGCGCACGAACGCCGCGTGCAGCATCCCCGGCAGCTTGAGGTCGTCCACGTAGCGCCCGCGGCCCGTGAGGATGCGCGGGTCCTCCGAGCGCTTGATGCTGGCGCCCGTGTACCGCTCGGCCGCGATCTGAGCCATCGTCGCTCCCTAGGTCAGGCTTCCCTGCTGCGCTGCGCGGCCAGCAGAACGCCGTCGATGATGCTCTGGTACCCGGTGCACCGGCAGATGTTGCCGGACAGCGCTTCCCTGATCTCCTGCTCGCCGGCGTCCGGGTGGGCACCGAGGTAAGCGGTGGCCTGCATCACGAACCCCGGCGTGCAGAATCCGCACTGGAAACTGTGCGAGTCCCACATCGCCTGCTGCAGCGTGCCGAGGCCGCCATCTGTCGTCAGTCCCTCGATCGTGGTGATCTCGCTGCCGGCGGCCTGGACGGCCAGCATCAGGCACGAGCGCACCGCCCTGCCGTCGACAATGACGGTGCACGCGCCGCAGACCCCGTGCTCGCAGCCGATGTGCGTGCCGGTGAGATCGAGGTCATCGCGCAGGAAGTCCGCCAGCGTCTTGCGCGCTTCCACTGAGCCGGTGCGCGGGGCCCCGTTCACCTGCACGGTGACTTCTACCATCGGTCACTGCCTCTCGTCGGCGTTGTCCGCGGCCGCCTGCAGCCCGCGACGGACCAGGGTGGCCGCAATCTGCTTCCGGTACTCCGGCGACCCGTTCAGGTCGGCAGGCGGATCGAGGGCGGCGGTCGCCACGCGGGCCGCCTCAGCGAACAGCTCCGCCGACGGCCGCTGGCCGACCAGGAGATCCTCCGCCTCCGCCGCCCGGACCGGCACGTCAGAAACGCCGGCGAACGCCAGCCGGGCATCGCTGATCACGCCGTCGGCCAGCGTCAGCGACACCGCCAGGCCGACGATGGCGAAGTCGCCATGGCGCCTGGCGACCTCAAGGAAGGCAACACCGGTGCCCGGTCCCGCTGCCGGGAAGCGGACCTCGGCGAGGATCTCGTCGGGCCGGCGGGACGTCGCCAGGTAGCCCTCGAACCAGTCCGCCGCCGGGACGACACGTTCGCCCGCCCGGCCCCGCACGACGAACTCGGCGTCGAGGGCACGCGCGACCGCCGGCAACTCGGCCGCCGGATCGGCGTGCGCCAGGCTGCCGCCGATCGTGCCGCGGCTGCGGATCGCCTCATGGCCGATCAACGGCAACGCGGCCGCCAGCAGCGGCACGGTATCGCCGACCGTCGCCGAGTCCTCGGCCACGTACTCGCGCGTCATCGCGCCGATAGTCACCCGGCCGTCTTCCACCGCCACGAGGGACAGCTCACTCAGGCCGTTGATGTCGATGAGCACCGCGGGGCGGGCCAGCCGGAGCGCCATCAGCGGGATCAGGCTCTGGCCTCCGGCGAGCACGCTGGCCTCGTCCTGGTGCTCAGCCAGCAAGTCGACCGCTTCAGCCATGGTGGTGGGCGCCTCGTACTCAACGTAGGGCAGCTTCATCGGCACCCGTCCCTCAACGCCTCATGACTCACGCGGCTTCGACCCTAGCGACGTTACACATCCAAGACGTGACCTGGAAGAGAAGTCTCACCTGACCTACCTGGAGCCCATGGTGGAGCCGGCGCTCGCGACGACCACGATGACGACCGCCGCGAGCGCGACAGCCGAGGCGTGCTGGCCGAGCAGCAGCCAGCCGGCCATCGTCGCGACGGCGGGCTCCAGGCTGAGCAGGATCCCGAAGACGCGCTTCGGCGCCCGGCGCATCGCGGCGAGTTCGAGTGAGTAGGGCACGACAGAGGCCAGCATCGCCATGCCGAAGGCCAGCGGCATCAGGTGCGGGGCCGACGCGATCTGCGCCGCGCCGCGCGCCCCGAACGGCACCAGGATCAGCGCGCCCGCGGTCATCGCCACGGCGAGGCCACCGC
>NZ_JBARCR010001315.1:0-1891 GCF_049794275.1 Trebonia sp. | reverse complement strand
CTCAATGGCCGTGCCCCCGCGTGCCCCAAGGAGCGGCAAAGAGCGGCGATTGACGGGCTGCGACGGTCAATCGCCAAACGGGCACGGTCCCGCGCGCCGACAGATTGTGGCCTGGTCAGAGGACTCGTAGGCCGACTCATGAAGGGTGGTCAGGGGCGGGGTCGAACCGCCGACCTTCCGCTTTTCAGGCGGACGCTCGTACCAACTGAGCTACCTGACCTTGGCGACGTTGCGCTACGCGCCACCTCAGCGGTCCTGACGGGATTTGAACCCGCGACCTCCACCTTGACAGGGTGGCGAGCACTCCACGCTGCTCTACAGGACCATCTGTTACCGCCGACCTTAGCCGGCGATGCTCCCAGAAGGAGTAACACAAGAGGTAACCCCCTGCGCCCGCAAGAGCATATCACCGGAACGCCCGTGATCGGGTCCGGCTTCCTGCCCGGCTCTTCCGGCGGGGCCGGCGCCTACCATGAAAGCGTGGCAGTGGTTTCCGCGGGAGTTGTGCTGGCCGGCGGCCAGTCCTCCCGCATGGGCACGCCCAAGGCGGCCCTCGAGTGGCACGGGTCGACCCTGCTGCGCAGGACGGCCGGGATCGTGGCCCGCGCGGCGAACGGCCCGGTCGTGGTCGTCCGCGCCCCGGGCCAGGACCTCCCCGACCTGCCCAAGGGCACCCTGGTGGTCGAGGATCCGCGCGAGGGCAAGGGCCCCGTCCAGGGGATCGCCGCCGGGCTGACCGCGCTCATCGGCCAGGCGGAAACGGCCTTCATCGCCTCCACCGACATGCCGTTCCTGCACCCGGCCTTCATCCGCCGGATGCTGCGCGTGCTCGAACAAGATCAGGCCACGGACGTGGCCCTCCCGTTCGCCCGCGGGTACAAGCAGCCGCTGGCGGCGGCCTATCGCGTCTCGCTCGCGGAAACCGCGGAGCGCCTGGTCAAGGAGGACCGGCTGCGGCCCGCGTTCCTCTTCGGGCAGTGCCAGGTGGAAACCCTCGACGATGACGCGCTCAGGCAGGACCCGGTGCTCGCCGCCCTCGATCCGGACCTGGACTCGGTGCTGAACGTCAACACGCCCGCGGACTACGAGGAGGCGCGCACCCGCCCCGCGCCGGAGGTCACCGTCCAGCTCTTCGGCACCCTCGCCCAAAGCGGCGCGGGCAGCACCCGCGGCCCGCGACTCGTCCGCGCCGCGACCGTGGGCGCCGCCGCCGATGCGGCGGGCCTCGTGTTCGACCGGCACGTCACCGCCGCGCTGAACGGGGATCAGATCACCCGCGACGGCACCACTCCGCTGGCGGCGGGCGACACGGTGTATTTCATGTCCGCCGACGCGGGAGGCTGAGCCGGTCATGCCACCCGGTGGGTATTTCGGCCAGGCGCTCGTCGCGGACGTTACCGACGGGACGAGCGAAGTACTGCCGCTGCCCGACGACATCCTGCGCGCCTACATCGGCGGCGCCGGCCTGGGCGTCTGGCTGCTGCACCGGCTAGCACCCGCGAAAGCCGACCCGCTCGGCCCTGCGGCGCCGCTGGCGTTCGTCTTCTCCCCGCTGGTCGGCACGCCGCTGACCACGAGCGCGAAGTTCGCCGTGGTGGCGAAGTCGCCGCTGACCGGCATGCTGACCGACGCGCTGGCCTCCAGCCAGTTCGCGATCGCGGGAAAGCTCACCGGTCACGACGCGATCGTGATCCGCGGCCGGGCAGCGAAGCCGTCCGCACTGCTCATCGACGGTGACGGCGCAAGGCTCATCGACGCGGCTCATCTCAGCGGCATGAGCGCGGCCGAGGCTGACGCGAAGCTGCGGGCGGAACTCGGCCGGGGCTGGCGGGTCGCGGCGATCGGCCCGGCCGGCGAGCGCGGCATCCGGTACGCCACGATCTCGCACGAC
>NZ_JBARCR010001314.1:0-2297 GCF_049794275.1 Trebonia sp. | reverse complement strand
GTCGATCCCCTGCTGCGCGCCCACCTGTACACCCGGCTCGGGCGGCTGGAGCTGACCAGCCTGGACTACGAGGCGGCGACGGCGGCCTTCGACGCGGCCGAGGCGCTGCTCGGCGATCATCCCGGCGACGGCGACGGCGACGGCGACCGCGACGACGCGACGGCCGACCAGTGGCTGGAGATGATGATCGACGGCCGGGCCGACATGCACGTGATGCGCTTCGAGCCGGACCCGGCGCTGGCAGTGCTCGAGGCGGCCAGGCCGGTGCTCGAGGCGCACGGCACGCCAGCCAGGAGATACGTCTTTGACCGGCTGTTCACCCAGCAGCGGCTGATCAGGAACCGGTTCCAGGTCGACGACGCCGACCTTGCGCGGCTGTACAGCAGCCTCCGGATGGCGGAGCACACCGGGGAGGAGAAGGACCTCGGGTACGCCACGCACTTTCTCGGCTGGGGCCTGTGGATGCGCGGCGACCTGCCGGAGGCCAGGCGGCAGCTGGAGAACGCGCACGACATGGCGGAGCGCATGGGAGAGACCTTCCTGCGTGCCGTCAGCCTGCAAACGCTCACCCTGACCGCGCTCCGCCAGCACGACACGGAGGCGGTCCGCCGCCTGCTCCCGCGAGCCGCCGCGGCGGCCGAGAACGCCCGCACCCCGCTGACCGGGATTATGGCGTGCCGAGCGTGGCTCGCCTGGCAGGACGGCCAGCCGGACGAGGTGATCAGGCTGGCGGACCAGATCGCCAGCTACCAGCCGTCCACGATTAACATCATCGGCGCCTATCGGTGGGTCCACCTGTTCCCGCTGATCGCCGTGCGTCTCGGCGCCGGCCGCGCCGACGAGGCGGTGACGGCCGCGCGGCAGCTTCTCGATCCCGCGCAGCAAGCGCTCCCCGGCGACCTGACGGCCGCGCTGGAAGCGGCGGGCGAAGCACGAGACCACGGCGAGCTCGGCCTGGCCGGACAGCACCTGGAATCCGCGCTGCTCCTGGCCCGCGACCGCAACTATTTCTGACCGCGTGATCGCGCTACATTGACTGCGCAGGATCAGCGGCAAACCGGAGGGCGAACGCGATGCGCGTGGGAATGATGCTCGGGTACGCGGGCGGGTTCAGCGAGACGGTCGACGAACTGGCCGACTTCGAGCGGGCCGGGCTGGACATCGTCTTCGTGCCCGAGGCGTACTCCTTCGACGCGGTCAGCCAGCTCGGCTTCATCGCCGCGCGCACCACGCGGCTGGAGATCGCCTCCGGCATCCTGCCGATCTACTCCCGCACCCCGGCGCTGACCGCGATGACCGCCGCCGGGCTCGACTTCGTGTCCGGCGGCCGGTTCACCCTCGGCCTCGGCACCTCGGGGCCGCAGGTGATCGAAGGCTGGCACGGCGTGCCGTACGACGCGCCGGTCGGCCGGACCAGGGAGCTCGTCGAGATCTGCCGGATGGTGTGGCGCCGCGACCGGCTGGACTACCAGGGCAAGCACTACACGCTGCCCTATGAGGGCGGCACCGGCCTGGGCAAGCCGCTCAAGCTGATCAACCACCCGGTCAGGGAGCGCATCCCGATCGTCATCGCCGCGCTCGGCCCGAAGAACGTCGCGCTCGCCGCCGAGGTCGCCGAGGGCTGGCAGCCCATCTTCTACTTCCCGGAGAAGGCGGCGATCGCGTGGGACGCCCCGCTCGCCGAAGGCAAGGCCGGGCGAGACCCGGCTCTGGGAACGCTGGACGTCATCGCGTCCGCGCCGCTGGCTATCGGCGACGACGTCACCGGCCTGCGCGACCTGACCAGGCCGGTCTTCGCGCTGTACATCGGCGGCATGGGCGCCCGCGGCAGGAACTTCTACTACGACCTGGCCTGCCGGTTCGGCTACGAAAGCGAGGCGGACACGATCCAGGAGGCCTACCTGGCCGGCCGCAAGGACGAGGCCGCCGCCCTCGTCCCCGCCGACCTGGTGGAGAAGACCGCGCTGATCGGCCCGGCCGGCTACGTCGCCGAGCGGCTGGCCGCGTTCAGGGAGGCCGGCGTGACCACCCTCAACGTCACCCCGATGGCCGGCACCCACGCCGAGCGGGTCGCCCTGATCGAGAAGATCCGCGACCTGGCAGGCTAGCCCAGCCCGCGCAGGGCACGGCCGAGGGTGGCGACGCCCTCCTCGATGTCGGCCGTCGTGTTCGCGGCATACCCCAGGACGATCCCCGGCCGCTGCGGGCGCTGGCTGTGCCATGAGAGCGGCTGCACCTTCACGCCGCGGGCCAGCGCCGCGGCGGCCAGGTCGGCGTCCGCGAAGCCGGCCTCGAAG
>NZ_JBARCR010001313.1:0-6861 GCF_049794275.1 Trebonia sp. | reverse complement strand
GCGCTGGGCCGCCCGGCCGCCCGCCGCCCGCCGCTTGACCCGGATGGCCAGCTCCTTGTACTGCGGCTCGCGCTCCTTGAGGTCGGCGAGCACCGGGGTGGCGATGAAGATCGAGGAATAGGTGCCGGACAGCATGCCGACGAACAGCACGAGCGACAGGTCGTTGAGCGTCCCGGTGCCGAGCAGCGCACCGCCGATGAACAAGATCGACGCGACCGGCAGCAACGCGGTCAGCGAGGTGTTGATCGACCGGACCAGCGTCTGGTTCAGCGCGAGGTTCGCCGCCTCGCTATAGGTACTTCGCGTCGTAGTGAGCAGGCCGGCGGTATTCTCCCGGACCTTGTCGAAGACGACCACGGTGTCGTACAGCGAATAGCCGAGGATGGTCAGCAGGCCGATCACGGTCGCCGGGGCCACCGGGAACCCGACCAGCGCGTACACGCCGACCGTGATGACGATGTCGTGCAGCAGCGCGACGAACGCGGCGATGGCCATCTTCCACTCGAACGCGATCGTCAGGTAGATCACGATCACGATGAGGAAGATGATCAGGGCCTCGATGGCCTTGGTGCTGATCTGGCCGCCCCAGGTCGCGCCGACGAACGAGACGCTGATTTGGTTGACCGGGATGTGGAACGCCGACGAGATCGCGCTGGCCACCTGCGTGGTCACATCGGGCACCAGCGATGCGGTCTGGACCACCCATTGCGAGGTGCGCCCCGTGAGGTGCTGCACGGTCGCCTGGCCGCCGCCTGCCGAGTTCACCACCTGCGCGATCGCGCCCTGGCTCGTGGACGAGTTCGCCGGGAACTGGAAGCTCGACCCGCCCTTGAACTCCTCGCTGAAGTTGAGCCCGCGGGTCAGCAGCGCGACGACGCTGATCAGCAGGATGAGGCCGGAGATCGTGTACCACAGCCGCTGGCGGCCGACGAAGTTGAAGGAGACTTCGCCGCGGTAGAGCCGGCCGCCGAGATCGCCAACGCGTGACATCAGTCCTCCTCCTCCTCCTGCGAGCTGGCCGGCTCCTGCGAGGTGGCCGGCTCCCGCGAGGTGGCCGAAGAGCCAACCGAGGTTCTCGACCCGGTACCCGGGCGCTGGGTGCGCACCGTTCGCCGGGCCCCGGAGCGCCACGGCGTCTTGGCGCCGAGCCGCGCCGGGTCGAGTCCGGACCAGCGGTGCCCGCCGCCGTAGAACTTCGTCCTGGCGAGCAGGGTGACCATGGGCTTGGTGAACAGGAACACCACGAGCACGTCGATCAGCGTGGTCAGGCCGAGCGTGTAGGCAAAGCCCTGCACGTCGCTGATCGCGAAGTGGTACAGCAGGACCGCGGCGAGGAACGATACCGTGTCGGACACCAGGATCGTGCGCCTGGCGCGTTTCCAGCCGCTCTCCACGGCCGGGCGCAGCGTCTTGCCGTCCCGTACCTCGTCGCGGAGCCGTTCGAAGAACACGATGAACGAGTCCGCGGTGATACCGATCGCGACCACGAGGCCGGCGATGCCGGACAGCTCCAGGGTGTAGTGCTGGTAGCGGCTCAGCAGCACCACTGACAGGTAGGCAAGCAGCCCCGCGATCAGCAGGCTGGACACCGAGACCAGGCCGAGGCCGCGGTAGTAGATGAACATGTAGATCACGACGAGCAGCAGCCCGAGGATCCCGGCGGCCAGCCCCGCCTCCAGCGAGTTGTGGCCGAGTTGCGCGGAGACCGAGAGGACGGTCTGCGGCGTGAAGCTGAGCGGCAGCGAGCCGAACTTGAGGATGTCGGCCAGCTGGTTCGCCTGATCCTGGGTGAAGCCGTTGGGCGCCGGGCCGGTGATCTGCACGTTGCCCGCGGTGATCGGCGAGCTGGTCTCCGGAGCGGTCTGCACGTTGCCGTCGAGCACCAGCGCGGTCTGGTCCAGGTACTGGTCGTCCGGGTTGCTGGCCTGGGCGCTCGCGTAGTAGCTGTTGTACTGGTTGGTGGTCAGCGTGCCGAACGCCGCGGCGGCCTTGCCGTTCAGCGTGAGGTCCACGACCCACTGCGTGGTGTTCTGCAGGATGCCGGTGTTCACCGAGGTCACGTCGGGACCCTCGAAGACCGCGGGGCCGAGCGCGTACTTCATGCCGCTGGGGTCACACGACACGATCTGGCTGCTGGTGTCGTCGTACTGGTCCGCGTTCAGGGTGTACCCGACGGTGGCCTTCCAGCTTTCGTTCACCGTCGTGGAGTTGGGGCCGGGCTTGCACACCAGCTTGTTGAACAGCTTCAGCGTGGCGGCGTTGACCAGAGAAGGGTTACCGTACGTGGTCGGCGTCGTGGCCGTAGCGCTCGGCGACGCGCTGGCGCTCGCCGTCGGCGTCGCGGACGTGCTGGCCTTCGCCGTCGAGGTAGCGGTCGGGCTCGGGCTGGCCAGCCGCTCCGACTGCGCGTTGGTGGACGCCTTCGGGCTGGCACTCGTGCTCGGCGTGGCCGTCGAGCTGGGCCTGGCCACCGGGTTGGGCGCGGCGGCGCCGGTGTACGGCTGCACGAGGTACACCGGCCGGAAGGCCATCTTGGCGGTGGTGCTCACCAGCTTGAGGACGTTTTCCGGCGGCTGCCCGGGGATCGTCACGTTGATCAGGTCAGCGCCCTGCTGCTGGACCTGGGCGCCGGAGTTGCCGGTGCCGTTCACCCGGGACAGCAGCACGCTGATCGCCTGGTTCATGGCGCCCTGCGTCGGCACGCCCTTGGAGGTGTGCGCCTGGAGCACGACTTCGGTGCCGCCTGCCAGGTCGAGCCCGAGGCCGACCTTGAACTGCTGCTGCCACTTGGCGGGGTGGAAGGTCTCCTTGCCGGTGATCGAGATCAGCATGACCAGGATCACGACGGCCAGCAAAGCGAGCGCGCGAACGGGTCGCGGGCCGCTTCTCCTCGGTGGTGCCACTATCGCCTCTGCATATCGGAACTCGCCGAGCGCGCGCGCCCGTTAGTCGTTTTTGGTGCTGCCGGTATGCGCGGTCTCTTCCTCCGACTCGGCCGTGTCCGGCTCGCCGTCGTCGGCGTCCTCGTCCTCGTCCTCGTAGGAGTCATCCGGCGTCTCTTCGCCCGGGCTGACCACGTCCATGACGGCGCGCCGCATGTAGCGCACCTCGATGCCAGGCGCCACTTCGAGCACCACGTCGTCACCGTCAACGTCCACGACCGTGGCGTACATTCCTGCGGTGGTGCGAACCCGGGCGCCGGGAAGCAAGGTGTTCTGCTGCTTCGCAGCCTGCTGCTGACGGCGCCGCTGCGGCCTGATCATCAGCATGTAGACGCCGACGATGACGACCAGGATGAGGATCAGGGACGTCGGGTTGAAGCTCGAGCCCGACGACGAGGCTGCCAGGTAAGTGTGGTTCCCCATTATCGGGGTTTCCTTCCGGTTGATTTGCGCTAGCCGGCTGGCGCCGTCACACGACGGTCACGTGCCAACCTGCGCAGTGTAGCGGCGGTATGCATAACGCATAACCACCCTATTGGGTTTCCGCCGTGATCGTTACAGTTGGCTGGCCACTCGGTCAGTCGAACAGCGTGGGCATCTCGGAGGCGGCGGGCGGAGTCAGGCCGAGATGCTCCCAGCCCGCCCGCGTCGCGACCCGGCCGCGCGGCGTGCGGGCGAGCAGGCCGTGCCTGACCAGGAACGGCTCGGCGACAACCTCCACGGTCTCGGCCTCTTCTCCCACCACGACCGCGAGTGTGGACAGCCCCACCGGGCCGCCACCGAAGCGGCGGACCACCGCGTCGAGCACCGCGCGGTCCAGCCGGTCCAGCCCCATCTCGTCCACCTCGTACAGCTCCAGGGCGGTGCGGGTGATGTCGCGCGTGACTACGCCGTCGGCGCGAACCTCGGCGTAATCCCGCACCCTCCGTAGCAACCGATTCGCGATCCGCGGCGTGCCACGGGACCGCGACGCGAGCTCCTCGATGCCCGCGTCCTCGATCGGCACGCCGAGCAGCCCGGCGGACCTGCGGACGATCACGCCGAGCTCATCGGGCTGGTAGAAGTCCAGGCGCGCGGTGAACCCGAACCTGTCGCGCAGCGGGGCGGGCAGCAGCCCCGCCCTGGTCGTGGCGCCGACCAGCGTGAACGGCGCTATGTCCAGCGGGATCGCGGTCGCACCCGGCCCCTTGCCGACCACGATGTCGACCCGGAAGTCCTCCATCGCGAGGTAGAGCATCTCCTCGGCGGGGCGCGCCAGCCGGTGGATCTCGTCGATGAACACAACCTCGCCCTCTTGCAGCGTGGACAGCACCGCCGCCAGGTCGCCGGACCGCTCGATCGCCGGTCCTGAGGTGATCCGCAGCGGCGCGCCGAGCTCAGCCGCGATGATCATCGCGATCGTCGTCTTGCCGAGGCCTGGCGGCCCGGACAGCAGCACGTGGTCCGGTGGCCGGCCGCGCCGCAGCGCGCTGCGCAGCAGCAGCGTGAGCTGCTCGCGCACCCGAGCCTGGCCGACGAAGTCATCAAGGCGCTTGGGCCGCAGCGCGCTCTCGATCACCCGCTCGTCGCTGTCCGCCAGCGGCGAGACGACACTGTCCTCGCGGCGTCGCGACAGCTCCGCTTCCTCGGCCCTGGCCAGCGCGTCGCCCGAGTCGGTCACTGCTTACTCAGCTTCCGCAGCGCGGCGCGCAGCGCGCTGGCGACGTCAGGCGCCGGGCCGCCGTTCGCCTCGGCTTCCACTGCGGTGACCGCCGCGTCGGCGTCGCGGACGGACCAGCCGAGGTTCACCAGGCCGGACTGGACTTGATCCCGCCACGACGGCTCTGCCGTCCGGACCGCGCGGCCGGTGCCGGCGGCACCGTAATCGCCCGGCGCGCCGAGCCGGTCCCTGAGCTCGAGCACGATCCGCTCCGCGCCCTTCTTGCCGATGCCGGGGACCATGGTGAGCGCGTTCAGGTCTTCCGCCGCCACCGCCCGGCGCAGCGCGTCCGGCGAGTGCACCGCCAGCATCGCTAGCGCCAGCCGCGGACCGATGCCGCTCGCCGTCTGGAGCAGCTCGAAGATGTTCCGCTCGTCCTCGCTGGCGAAACCGAACAGGGTCAGCGAGTCCTCCCTGACGACCAGCGACGTCGCCACCCTCGCGCGCTCGCCCTGCTTCAGCGACGCGAGGGTGTCCGGCGTGCACTGCACCCGCAGGCCCACGCCGCCGACGTCGATGACGGCCCCGTCCGGGCTGACCCCGGCCACGGTGCCGTTCAGGTGCGCGATCACCGTCCGTCGCCTCCGTTCATGCTGGGTTGCCTGGCCCTGATGGCCGGAGTGCGCCACAGGTGGCAGATGGCCAGCGCGAGCGCGTCCGCGGCGTCCGGCGGGCGCGGCCGCTCAGGCATCCGCAGCAGCCGCATCACCATGGTGGTCACCTGGTCCTTGTCCGCCCGGCCGTTCCCGGTCACCGCCGCCTTGACCTCGCTCGGCGTATGCAGTGCCACCGGCAGCCCGCGCCGGGCGGCGCAGACGATCGCCACGGCGCCCGCCTGCGCGGTGCCCATCACGGTCCGCACGTTGTGCTGGCTGAACACCCGCTCCACCGCCACGGTGTCCGGCTGGTACTGGGTCAGCCAGCGCTCGATCTCTGTCTCTATGGCCAGCAGCCGGGTCGCGACGTCGTCGCCTGCCGCGGTGCGGACCACGCCGACCGCCACCAGAGTGGGCGGACGGCCAGGGACGCCCTCGACGACGCCGAGCCCGCACCTGGTCAGGCCGGGGTCGATGCCAAGCACGCGGGCGGGCGGCCGGGGAGCGTAGCTCGTCATCGCGCCCCACCATCCGATCATCCGCGGCGAACACCTGTTCGCCAGAACCCTACCGTGCGGCCGGCCCGGTGTCCCGTACTCGGCCAGCGTGTTGATCTATCTCGGTCAGGGTTTCTCGGCAACGCCCGCCCAGAGGACGCCAGGGGTGGCGGACTCTTCCGCGCCGTCCTGGCGCCATTCGTGGGTGAGCACCACGCCGGGATCCACCAGCCGCAGGCCGTCGAAGAAGCGGGTGACTTCTGCCCTGGTCCGCATGGTGAACTGCTGCGTCATCGACTCGTTCAGCCGGCGCCGCATCTCGGCCATCGTCTCGGTCTGCACGTCGCTGGCCAGGTGGGAGACGACGAGGAAGCTGCCGGGCGGGACCGCGGACATGAGCCTGGTGACGATGCCGCCGGGGTCTTCCTCGTCGCGCAGCATGTGCAGCACCGCCACCAGCATCACGGCGACCGGCTGGCTGAAATCCAGCACGTCGGCGGCACCGGCGAGGATCGCGGCGGTGTCCTTGATGTCGGCGTCGAGGTAGGCGGTGGCGCCCTCCCGGCTGCTGGTCAGCAGGGCGCGCGCGTGGGCCAGCACGATCGGGTCGTTGTCGACGTACACCACCCGTGCCGCCGGGGCGGCCGCCTGGGCCACCTCGTGCGTGTTGTTCGCCGACGGCAGGCCAGTGCCGATGTCGAGGAACTGGCGGACGCCCTCGGTCGCGGCCAGATAGCGCACCGCGCGGGCCAGGAACGCGCGGTTGGCGCGGACCGACAAGACGGTCTCCGGGTGGATCTCCAGCACCTTCTCGCCCACTGCCCTGTCGACCGCGAAGTGGTCCTTGCCGCCCAGCCAGTAGTCGTAGACGCGGGCGATGTGCGCGACCGTCGTGTCGATCTTCGGTGACGGCGCGTCGTCGGCCGCGGGGTCAGTGCGCAGAAGCCGGTCTGCCATGTGGCGATGATACCGAGCAGGCGGCGCTAGAACTCGTCGACCATGAACGGCGTCGCCGCGAAGGCGGCGTCCAGGGCCGCATCGGCGTCCGGCACGCCGCCAGCGGCCAGGCCGGCCAGGCGGAGGGTGCTGACCGGGGTGCCGGCGTACAGGGCCGCCAAGCCGCGAGC
>NZ_JBARCR010001312.1:0-5524 GCF_049794275.1 Trebonia sp. | reverse complement strand
CCGCCGGCCGGGTGTGGGTCACGGTCGCGCCCGCGCCCCCGCCCCCGCCGGTGACCCCCGGCACCGCGCACTTCACCATGCAGGACGACTTCTCGTCTCTGGACCCGGCACTGGCACAGGTCCCCTCTACCGTGGTCATGTATGCGACCTGCGCCAACCTGGTGACGTATCCGGACAAGCCGGCGCCGGCCGGATCGCAGATCGTCCCCGAGGTCGCCGAGGCGGTTCCGACCCCCACCGACGGCGGCAGGATGTACACCTTCACGATCCGGTCCGGCTTTCGCTTCTCGCCGTCCTCGAACGAGGCGGTCACCGCGCAGACGTTCAAGGCGACCATCGAGCGCGTGGCCAACCCGCGGCTGAGTTCGCCGTTCGCGTACGCGTTCAGCGGCGTCGCCGGCTACCACAATTACGTCACGGGAAAGGCGCCAGGGCTCAGCGGGGTGGTCGCGCGCGGCGACACGCTCACGATCACGCTGTCGCAGCCCGACGGTTCGTTCCTCGCCAACCTCGCGGGCGGTGCGGCCTGCGCCGTCCCGCCTAGCACGCCAGCTGTCCCCGGCGGCCTGAACACCATCCCGTCGGCGGGCCCGTACTACATCGCGTCGTACTCACCACGCCAGCAGCTAATCCTGCGGCGGAACCCCAACTACCGCGGCGACCGCCCGCACCACCTCGACCAGATGGTCTTCACGATCGGGACCGACAGCGCCCGCGCTCTCGCCGAAATCAAGGCCGGCACGGCCGACTACGCGGTCGACGGCCTCCCGCGCGACGCCGGGCCGGGGCTCGAGTCACAGTACGGACCGGACAGCAAGGCGGCCAGATCAGGACACCAGCGGTACTTCATCAGCCCCGCGAACGGGGTACGGATCCTGCACATGAACGCGAGCAGGCCGCTGTTCTCCAATGTCCGGCTGCGGCGCGCGGTCAACTACGCGATCGACCGGTCGGCGCTGGCCGCCCAGGGCCAGCGCTTCGCCGAGGCCAATCCCTTCAACGCAGGAAGCCCGGCCGACAGCTACATGGCGCCCGCCACCGCCGGCGCCGCCGACTTCCATCTCTACCCGCTGGCCGGCCCGGACCTTCGCCGGGCACGGCAGCTTGCCGGAAACGTCCACGCGACGGCGATCATGTACACGCCCGACGTGGCGCCGTGGCTTCAGGAGGCGCAGATCATCAGCCGCGACCTGCAGCCACTCGGCATCGATGTCCAGCTGAAGGAATTCCCGCTCGACGAGTTCTTCGACCGGATCAGCCACCGCGGCGAGCCATTCGATCTCGCGGTCGACGGATGGTACTCCAACACCACCGACCCTGCGGCGACCCTCGAGATCTTCGACGGCAGCACGATCAGCGCGGACGACAACGGAGACTTCTCCTACCTCAACGACTCCGCATTCGACCGGCAGCTCCACGCGGCGGCCGCGCTGTCCGGTGCCAGGCGTTACAGCACATACCGCCAGCTCGATCTGGAACTCGAACGCGACCTCGCGCCGGCGGCCGCATTCGCGACCAACGCGAGCCGTGACTTCTTTTCCGCCCGGATGGGCTGCCAGCTCTACCAGCCGCTCTACGGCATCGACCTGGCCGCGCTATGCCTCCGGAGCACGGGGAGCTGACGGTCGGCGATCCAGCGGCGTCGGCGATCCAGTGGCGTCGGCGCGGCTGCTCGGCGATATGGCGAGGGATTAGCTGGCAGCACTCGGGCGGCTGGCCGACACCCGGTTGCGGCCCCGGGCGCCGGCCAGCCGCCGGGATGCTGGGGTGTCAGCCCCGGTCCTGGGATCCCGGCTGTTCGGGAATGACGCTGCCGGCTGGCGTCGTGGTTCCCTCTGTCCGTACAGTCCGCAGTTTCGGCATAGGGCCGGAGAGTTGCCTGTTGATCTGCTCGAGCTTGGCGATGAGGTCTTGGATGTCGCGAAGCTGGCGATCGTCGCGGACTGGGGTGCCTTCGTCGCGGTCGCTTGCGGCTGGCACGCCGTTGCCGGAAGTCATGAACAGGGCTCCAGACGGGGAGGAAGGCCGACGGCTAGTTGGTCACCATCGACGCTATTAAGGGTTATCTTACTGCGATTTAAGAGACTTGTCACCCGCGTTTCAAGTGATATACGCGATATTCGCCAGCCTATATGACGGCGGGAGCAGAGGGTACGCCGTACGCTGGTGAGCGGCGCTTCTGTTAGCAAAGCCGCAGGTCAGATGCCATAATGAATTGGTGCGATCGATTGCAAGAATTTTAACTGCAAATTGCGAATGCACGCACATCGTGCACGAGTAGGGGAAAGTGCGTATGCACGTGCATTTGCAGCCCGCAGCCGTTCGTGAATGACGGAAATTCGCCTGGCAGGCAGGCGGTCAGCGGCGAGCCTGCCCCCGCTGGCCGTGGGCGCGCATGGACTGCTCCATTTCCTGCGGGGTCAGCGCGGGCACCGGCAGCTCCGACACGCCGTCCCTGGACGGCCGCAGGCCGTCGATGATGAGCGTGAGGTAACGCCGCCAGACCTCCGGCTCTACGTAGCTGGCGTACTCGGCGGCCGCACCGAGCATGTAGGCGATCAGCGGCACGTCGGTGGCGCTGAAGTCCTCGCGCAGCACGCCCGCCTCCTGAGCGCGCTCGACGAGCTTGGTGACCACCGGGCGCATCTGCTCGCGGGCGTAAGCCACCCGGTCCCTGCCGTAGGTGGCGAACATCATGAGCTGGCGCAGGCCGATGCTGGACGCCATGGTCTCGGCCGCGTACTCCAGGTAGGAGACGAGCGCCTGCCACGGGTCGGGCGCCGCGAGGGCCTGTTCCGCGACGGCCACCATGGCGTCGATGCGGTCCGCAAACAGCTCCGCGACGAGCGATTCCTTGTCGGGGAAGCGGCGGTAGACGGTGCCGACGCCGACCCCGGCCTGGCGGGCGACATCGTCCAGGGTGGCGTCGAGGCCGCGCTGGGTGAACACCTCGGCGGCGGCGAGCAGGATGCGCTGCCGGTTCCGCTCGGCATCGCGGCGCAGCGGCCGCTCGCCTCCGCAGCCGCCGGTTGTCACAACACCGTCCGATGTCACGTCTTATAGAGTAACCCGCAGCGGAGGTAGCTTCTCCGCTTCGTGTTATGCTTTCCACGTAAGCGGAGCTGGATCCTCCAGATAGGCGGTCGACATGTCCGAAGCAAGCGCCCAAGGGGCCTGGGCGGGCGGGGCATCCGGACAGGCGGGACCCGACCCGCGCCGGTGGCTGATCCTCGGCGTCATCGCGGTCGCCCAGCTCATGATCGTACTCGACCTGACCGTGATGAACCTCGCGCTGCCGTCGGCGCAGCATGCGCTGGGCTTCAGCGACGTCGACCGGCAGTGGGTCGTGACGGCGTACGCGCTGTCGTTCGGCAGCCTGCTGCTGTTCTGCGGCCGGCTGGCCGACCTAATCGGGCGCAAGGTGATGTTCCTCACCGGCTTGGTCGGCTTCGCCGTGGCCTCGGCGATCGGCGGCGCGTCGGTCAACTTCGAGATGCTGGTCACCGCCCGCGCGTGCCAGGGCGTGTTCGCGGCGATGCTGGCGCCGGCCGCCCTGTCGCTGCTGACCACCACGTTCACCAACCCGAAGGAGCGCGGCAAGGCATTCGGCGTCTATGGCGCCATCGCCGGCGCGGGCGCGGCGGTCGGGCTGCTGCTCGGCGGCGTGCTGACGTCGTACCTGTCCTGGCGCTGGTGCCTGTACATCAACCTGTTCTTCGCCGGGATCGCGATCACGGGCGGAGCGCTGTGGCTGCACAAGCAGCAGAAGACGACGGGCGGCAAGCTGGACATACCTGGTGTGCTTCTCGTCTCCAGCGGGGTGTTCTGCATCGTCTACGGGTTCTCGAACGCTGCGACGCACGGCTGGAGCACGCCGTCCACGTACGGGTTCCTCGCCGTGGGCGTCGTACTGCTGGTCGCCTTCGCCGTCTGGCAGGGTCGCGCCAGCCACCCGCTGCTGCCGCCCCGGGTGGTGCTCGACCGTAACCGCGGCGCGGCCTACCTGGCCATCCTGATCGTCGGGGCCGGCCTATTCGGCATCTTCCTGTTCCTGACCTACTACATGCAGGTCAGCCTGGCTTATTCGCCGGTGATCAGCGGCCTGGCCTTCCTGCCGATGGTGGCGTGCGTCGCCGTCGCGGCCAACGTGGCCAACATCGTGCTGCTGCCGCGGATCGGCCCGAAGCCGATCGTCATCGTGGCCTTCCTGCTGCTGACGGGCGGGCAGATCTGGCTGACCAGGATCGGGGTGCGCGGGGACTACGTGGCCGACATCCTCGGCCCGCTCATGATCACCGGCACCGGCATGGGCCTCTTGTTCTCGACCGCGATCAACACCGGCACGTACGGGGTCGACCCGCAAGACGCGGGCGTCGCGTCGGCGTCGGTGAACACCGGGCAGCAACTCGGCGGGTCGATCGGCACGTCGCTGCTGAACACGATCGCGGCCAGCGCCACGACCGCCTACATCGCCAGCCACCTGGCCAGCCTGCACGGCAGGCCGAGCGCCGCAATACTGCACCAAGTGCAGGCCGCGGCCTTCGTGCACGGCTACACGACGGTGTTCTGGTGGTGCACCGGCCTCTTCGTCGCCGGCGCGGTCATCTGCGGCACGCTGATGCGCAGTGGCCCGCTGCAGGGCATGGGGCCCGGCGCCGCGCCCGCGCCCGCCGCGGTGACGGAGGAGAGCTCCGCCGTCTAGAGCGGTCAGCTCCCCGGAGTAGACCTGTGCAGCACCTTGCGGGCGGGGCGCGGGGCCGCCGCGACTGAGCTGCCCTCGTCCGAGGCCGGCTCGGAGAGCCGGGCCAGCACGATCGTGAAGCGGGTCATCCCCGGCCAGCTGGTCACCAGGACCGCGCCCTCGTGGGCGGCGACCACGGCGTCCACGATGGCCAGGCCCAAGCCCGTTGACGCCGCGTCGACGGCGTGCGTCCTGGCGGTGTCCGCGCGGGTGAACCGCTCGAACAGGTCGGGCAGCAGGCCGGCCGGGATGCCCGGGCCGTCGTCGGTGACGGTCAGCACCACCCGCGGTTCCGCGGGGATGTCGCCGTGCTGTATGGAGTCCGGGCGGTCGTCGGGGGCGCGGTCGCGATCGCGGTCCTCGCCGGGCGGCAGCGTGTCGCTGACCGCGACGGTGACCGTAGTGCCCTCCGGGGTGTGCCGTCCGGCGTTGCTGAGCAGGTTAGCGAGCACCTGGTGCAGCCGGTGCTCGTCGCCGCGGACCTGCACCGAGTCGTCGGGGAGCTCGAGCACCCAGCGGTGGTCGGGCCGCGCGACCTGGGCGTCGCTCGTCGCCTCGATCGCCAGCCGCGTCATGTCCACAGGATCGGTGTTCAGCGGGCGTCCGGCGTCCAGCCTGGCGAGCAGCAGCAGGTCGTCGACGAGCACGCTCATCCTGGTGGATTCCGACAGCACCCGGCCGAGCGCGTGCGTGACGGTTTCCGGGGAGTCGCCCGGGTGCAGCATGCCTAGCTCGGCGTAGCCGCGGATGGCGGCGAGCGGGGTGCGCAGCTCGTGGCTGGCG
>NZ_JBARCR010001311.1:0-2803 GCF_049794275.1 Trebonia sp. | reverse complement strand
GACCTGGACGCCGCGATCACCAGGTCAGCGGCGCCGACCCAGCCGGGCAGCTGGTAACCGGACACGCGAAGCACCTGAACCGGCGAGCTGACCCCGCAGATCGCCGCCAGCGCGTCGCCGGCGAAGGCGGAGCCGCCGCTCCCGGCCACGACGATCGCGCGCGGCCTGGTGTCCGGCCGCAGCGCCGACAGGTCAGCCTCCGCGCATGCCCGCAAGGCGGTGCGGACCTGCGCCGCGGACGACGCGACCTCCCGCAGCATCCCCCCAGGGTCGCCTGCCTCGACCATATCGGGGTCGTCGAGCCGGAGCGCGGCGAGCGAGAGACCGCCGCCGTGCGGGGTATTCACCCCGTGCCGCCAGGAGCGTCGGGGCCGCCAGGGGCGTCAGGCCGCCGTGCCTCGTCCACGAGCAGCACCGGGATGTTGTCGCGGACCGGGTAGGCCAGCCCGCAGCCCGTGCACACCAGCTCGCTCGCCGCGTCGTCGACCCGCAGCCCGGCGCGGCAGTTGGGACAGACGATGATTTCCAGCAGCCAGTCGTCGAGTTCCACGCGGCTCATCCTCTAACCAGGCCGAGCACTTCGTCCCTGATCGCGGCCATCTGCCCGGGAGTGGCCGCTTCCACGTTCAGCCGCAGCAGCGGCTCGGTGTTGGAGGGACGGATGTTGAACCACCAGTCGTCTCCCATGATGGTCAGACCGTCGAGCTCATCCAGGGTCACCCCGGGACGTTCTGAATAAATGTTCTTCACCTTGGCAGTGGCGGCGGCCTGGTCGGCGACCTCGCTGTTGATCTCGCCACTCGCCGCGTACCGGGAGAAGTCCTGCAGCATGACGGACAGCGGCCGGCTGTCGTGGCCGAGCGCGGCCAGCACGTGCAGCGCCGCCAGCATGCCCGAGTCGGCGAACCAGAAGTCCCTGAAGTAGAAGTGGCCGGAGTGCTCGCCGCCGAACACGGCGTTTGTCTCCGCCATCTTCGCCTTGATGAACGAGTGGCCCACCCGGGTGCGGACCGGGGTGCCGCCGTGCTCGGTGATCAGCTCGGGCACCGCCCGTGACGTGATCAGGTTGTGGATGACCGTCGCGCCGGGCTCGCGGGCCAGCTCGCGGGTCGCGATCAGCGCGGCCAGCACACTCGGGCTGACGATCTCCCCGCGCTCGTCGACGACGAAGCAGCGGTCGGCGTCGCCGTCGAAGGCCAGGCCGATGTCGGCGTTGTTGTCCTTGACCGCCTGCTGCAGGTCGCGCAGGTTCTCCGGGTCGATCGGGTTGGCCTCGTGGTTCGGGAACGTGCCGTCGAGCTCGAAGTACAGCGCGATGAGCGTGAGCGGCAGGCCCTCGAACACGACGGGCACGGTGTGCCCGGCCATGCCGTTGCCCGCGTCCACGACAACCTTCAGCGGCCGGATGCCAGACAGGTCGACCAGCTTCTTCAGGTACTCCGCGTAGCCGGGCAGCAGGTCCCTGCTCGTCGTCGTGCCCGGTTCGCCGTCGTAGGCGGGGACGCCGTCTTGCACCATGGCCTTGATCTCGGCGAGGCCGGTCTCGATGCCGACCGGCTTCGCGCCCGCCTTGCACAGCTTGATGCCGTTGTACCTGGCAGGGTTGTGGCTGGCGGTGATCATCGCGCCGGGTATGTCGAGCGAGCCGCTCGCGTAATACACCATGTCAGTGGAGCCGAGACCGCCGTGGATCACGTCAGCGCCCTGCGCCGCCGCGCCGCGGCCAAGCGCCTCGGCGAGCGGCGCGCTGCTCGCGCGCATGTCGTGCAGCGTGACGATGCTCTTCGCGTTGGTCAGCCGGACGAACGCCGCACCGACCTGTTCTGCGACGCCTTCGTCAAGCTCGTCAGGCACGACACCCCTGATGTCGTATGCCTTGAAGATCTTGTCCAGATCGCTCACTGTGGCTCGCTTCCTGATCCGGTCCCCGCGGACTTTCCCAGGACCAACCTATCGGTCGGCGGCCCGGAGCCGGCGTTAAGATTCGGGTTGAGCCGTCGGAGCGGAGCGGACCACGCGCAAATGCCCGCGGCGGCCGACCTCGACGCCCTGACCGACCGGTTCGGTAACGGCCGCCTGGGCCGGGCCCGCGGCACCGCTCGCCGTGGCGGTCCTGGCAGGGCCGGGGCGCCCTGCCTCGCGGACGACGTTTGCCAGCGCCTCGAGGTCGTCGGCCCGTTCCTGCGCCGGATCCGGCGGCAGCCGCACCACGTCCCAGCCGCGCGGCACGACCAGCCTGGCGGCGTGCTTCTCGCACAAGTCGTAGCAGTGCGGTTCGACGTAGGCCGCGAGCGGCCCGAGCACCGCCGTCGAGTCGCGGTACACGTACGTGAGCGTGTAGACGGGAGGCTGCTTGCACGCGGTGCGTGAGCAGCAACGGGTATTCACCAGCCCACCTCGCTCACCAGATCGATAGAGACCACGATAGCAGCGCGATCCCCCCCGGCACGCGGCAAAGACGTGCCCGTGTGAGCGCAGCCGGCCCGCCAGGCGGGCACCGTCCCCCTGACCGCTGGCGTGGAATCGAGGTCGCTCACATCGGCTGACGGTACCTATCCGGGGCCGGTTATGCCATCACCGGCGGTCGTTCACGATCGTGTCGTTTTGTCGGACCTTCATCGGTCCTTCATCGGCCCTGGTGGTACCTGACAGCCAGCACGCGGAGATACGCTCGGTGACTGTGCACAGCGGTGAGAACGGCGTAACGCCGCCCGGGGCGCCCGGGGTACCCGGCGTGCCTGGAGCGCCGGGCCCGCGGCGGCGCGTCCGGCGGCGAGACCGGCACGGACGGGGACTGCGCGGC
>NZ_JBARCR010001310.1:0-2660 GCF_049794275.1 Trebonia sp. | reverse complement strand
CCGGTGCCGAGATTGCCCGGCCCCTGCGCGACCACCGCCACGTCGGCCCCGGCCACGTGCCGCGCGGCGAGCAGCCCGCTGTGCACGGTCACCGCCTCCAGGTCGCCGCCGAACGACTGCCCCGTCGTCACCGTCGCCGCCAGCCAGCCCGCGTCGCGCAGTCCCGCGACCGTCCGGGAGAACCACGCGGGCAGTGCCCCGCCGTCCTGCATGACGTACACCGCCCGGCACGACGGCCGCGCCGCGAAGAGGCCGGCCAGCACCGCGGGCAGCGCCGAGTGCAGATCCGCGACCACCACCGGCATCCCGTCGACGGATGCGGCGTCCCGCAGCAGCTCGTGGTGCGGCGACCCCTGCTCCTCGACGCTCGACACCATGACCTGCAGGGGCGTATACCGAGATTTCACGATATGCCCGGTATCGGGATGATCCGAATCGACAGGCAGCCGGCCGGGGATGGCGACCACGAACGCGTAGCCGCCGGTGCCGAGGCCGCGCTGGAGGGCGCCCACGTTGAGCAGCACCTGGTCGCCGACACGCGGCGCGCCCGTCAGGGCCGGGTACGCGAGCGCGCGAACCTCCGCCCCGTCCACGGATACCATGATCTCGGCTGCTCCTTGCCATTCGCGCCGCAATGCCGTCACGGTCCCGCTTCGCCATCGGATCACGACGGCAGACTAGAACACATCAGGGAGGACGCGATGTCGAAGCGCAGGACCGAGCGCCTGCTGTCCGTCGTCGTCCTGCTGCTGTCCTCTCGCCGGTACCTGACCGCAGAGGAGATCCGCGCCGCGGTGCGCGGCTACCCCGACGAGCACGAGGCCTTCAAGCGGATGTTCGAGCGCGACAAGGAAGAGCTCAGGGAGCTGGGCATCCCGCTGGAGACCGGCGTGAACAACGCGCTCGACGAGGAGCCCGGCTACCGCATCAAGAAGCAGGACTACGAGCTCCCCGAGATCAGGCTCGAAGCCGACGAGGCGGCGGTGCTCGGCATCGCCTCCCGGGTCTGGCAGAGCGCCGCGCTGGCGGGCGCCGCCGCAGGCGCCCTGCTCAAGCTCAAGGCCGCGGCCCCGCCAGGCTCCGACCAGGACGACGACAAGCAGAGCCTCGGCATCGAGCCCCGGCTGAGCACCCAGGAGCCCGCGTTCGGCCCGCTCTGGGAGGCCGTCAGGGACCACCGCCCGGTGACGTTCGACCACATCGCCGGCGGCCGCTCCACCGCGACCAAGCGGGAGCTCGAGCCCTGGGGCGTGGTCAACAGGAGGGGCCGCTGGTACGTGGCCGGCCACGACCGCACGCGGAACGCCCCGCGGGTCTTCCGGCTCAGCCGCATCACGGGCCCGGTAAAGATGGCCGGCCCGGCGGGCAGCGTCACCGTCCCGCCGGATGCGGACGTCCGCGAGCTGGTGAAGAGCTGGGACGTCTCGCCGGCCCGCGACCTCACCGCGGTGCTCAAAGTCCGCGCGGGCGCCGGTTTCGGACTGCGCCGCTGGGCGAGCGAGGTCGCTCCGGACGAAGCACAAGGCTGGGACCGGGTCACGGTGAGCTTCGCCGACGTGCCCTGGTACGCGGACCACCTCGCCTCGTTCGGCCCCGACGTCGTGGTGCTCGAGCCGCCGGACCTGCGCGAGGCGGTCATCCGCCGGCTCAAGGGGATCCTGGCGTGAGCACGAGCCAGCCCCGCATGGTGACCTCCGCCGAGCGGCTGCGCCGCCTGCTCGCGCTGGTCCCGTACGTGGTCAGCAGGAAGGTCGTGAGCCTATCGGAGGCGGCCGCGGCGTTCGGCATGACCGAACGCGAGCTGATCGACGACCTGAACCTCGCCTGGTGTGTGGAGCTGAAGGCGCCGGAGCCGTACTGCCCGATCGACCTGTCCTACGAGGGCGGCGAGATCACGGTCAGCCAGGCCGAGTCGATCGCTCGCCCGCTGCGGCTGGCGGCCGACGAGGCGAGCGCGCTGCTCGTTGCGCTGCGGATGCTGGCTGAGGTCCCCGCCGACGGTTCCGCGGTCGGCCGGCTGATCGCCAAGATCGAGGGTGCGGCCGGCGCGAGCGCCGCGGCGAGCTCCCAGGTGATGATCCAAGTCGATAGTCAGAACGTACGCGGCCTGGCCGCGAAGATCAGCACTGCTCTGGGCGCGGGCAGGCGCCTGCACCTGCGCCACTACGTGCCTGGCCGTGCCGCGCCGACCGAGCGCGACGTGGACCCGATGCGGCTCCTGGTGGTGGAGGGCCGCACGTACCTGGAAGGCTGGTGCCGGCTGGCCGAAGGGGTGCGGCTGTTCCGGCTCGACCGGATACTCGACCTGGACGTGCTTGACGTGCCAGCCGAGGTGCCCGCCGAAGCCGAGCAGAAGGACGTGGACGCCGGGCTGTTCCGCCCGTCGGAGTCCGACGAGCGGGTGGAGCTTGAGCTGGCCGCCGACGCGCGCTGGGTGGCCGAGTACTACCCGTGCGAGTCGGTTACCGAGGCTGGCGAGGGACGCCTGCGCGCCGTGCTGCGCACCCCGGACACCAGCTGGGTGCGCCGCCTCGCGCTGCGCCTGGGGGAGGACGCCCGGGTGCTTGCCCCCGCCGCGCTGGCCGACGAGGTCCGCGCCGCCGCGGCCGAGGCCCTCGCCCTCTACACCTAAACACCTGCCTGCCGGCCTGGCCTTACGG
>NZ_JBARCR010001309.1:0-4301 GCF_049794275.1 Trebonia sp. | reverse complement strand
CTGCCGGATGCGACGATCACCCTCGCCGCTGAGCGGCGGGCGGCAGGCATCGATGACCTGTTCATGGAGCTGGACGTTGAACTGATCGGGCTCGTCCCCGTGAAGCGGAAAGTGGAGGAAATCGGTTCGCTGCTGCTGGTCGACCGGGCGCGGCAGCGGTTCGGGCTCTCGGCGTCCCGGCCGAACCTGCACATGTGCTTCACCGGGGCGCCGGGAACCGGGAAGACGACGGTTGCCCTGATGATGGCAGACCTGCTCTACCGGCTTGGCTACCTGGAGAAGGGTCATCTGGTGCATGCCATGCGCGATGACCTGGTGGCCGAGTACATCGGGCAGACCGCGCCGAAGACCAAGCAGGTCCTCGAGCGCGCGATGGGCGGCGTGCTGTTCATCGACGAGGCCTACACCCTGTACCGCGCCGAGGACTCGAAGGACTACGGCCAGGAGTGCATCGACATCCTCATGCAGGTGATGGAGAACCAGCGGGACAAGCTCGTGGTGATTCTCGCCGGCTACAGGGACCGCATGGACCGCTTCTTCGATTCCAACCCCGGCATGAGCTCGCGAGTCGCCCATCACCTCGACTTCGCGGACTACGACGTCGACGAACTTCTCTCGATCGGGCAGTTGATGCTGGACCGGACGTCCTACTACCTGTCGGACGAAGCGGAGGCGACATTGCGCGACTACCTGTCAACGCGGATGACTCAGCCGCGGTTCGCCAACGCCCGCAGTGTTCGGAACGAGCTGGAAAACGCCCGGCTCCGCCACGCGTTCCGGCTCGCGGCCGATCCGGAGCGGCAGTGGACCAAAGACGACCTGATGCGCCTCGAGCCGTCGGACGTCCTGCCTTAACGGCACGTGGCTAAGCCTGGGGTTCTTCCTCTCGCTTGCGGGCGCCAGACGCGGCGAGCGATGCCCGGTCAGCGCACCGCCGCGAGCAGTACCGCTTGGTCCCTGCTGGCGTGGTGTCGATGAACACGCCTTGGCACGGCGTCGCCTGGCAGAGGCCGAACCGGTCGAGGCCCAGCTCGGTGAGCCGGACCGCGAGCCCCATCGCGGCGCCCGCGGCGTACTTGTCCGACATGGAGCCGCTCTCGGTGTAGTGCACGTGCCACGTCTGCCCGTCGTGCCCTGATAGCTGCGGGTGCACCGGGTTCTGGATGAGCAGCTCGTTCAGCCGCGCGGCGGCGTCCGCGCCGTCGCCCAGGGAGCAGGCTACGAAGAACGCGCGGAACTCGGTCCTGAGCTGGCGGAGGGCCTCGAGGTCGACGCGCGAGATGCCGTGGTTCAGGTGCTCCCTGTCGGCCACGAGCGCGCGCAGCCCGTCCAGCGTCGTGAGCTGGTCGCCGCCCTCGTGCCCGAGGCTCGAAGTGTTCACGAGCCGGACCGCGAGTTCGGCATAGGAAGACAGGTCCACTGGCGATCCCTTGCGGCGGGGAACCGGTGTAATGGGCTGGTACCGGTATTGAGTATTACACAGATCGGCGGGTGCGGCGCTACCACCACGCCGTCCATGGCACAATGTAGCAGCGGGTAACCCCCGTATCTGGAGAGATCGGCGCGTCCAGGTGCCGAGCGGCCGGTGGAACCCCCGGTCGCGGCCTGGCCGGCGCGCGACCATCCCCGTACCGAACCTCTGGGGGTTAACCGTGGGCGACGAGCCTATTTCTGTTCATGCTTCCCTTGCTGCCGACCCCGTCTTCGCGATGCACCGGGGCGGCAAGATCGACGTGCGGCCGACCGTGGACGTGCCGGACCGAGCCGCACTCGCCATGGCCTATACGCCCGGCGTGGCCCGGGTCTGCAGCGCCATCGCGGACCAGCCGGAACTCGCCAGCGAGTACACCTGGACGGGCAACACCGTCGCCGTGGTGAGCGACGGCACCGCCGTGCTCGGCCTCGGCGACATCGGCCCAGCCGCGGCCATGCCCGTCATGGAGGGCAAGGCGCTGCTGTTCAAGCGCTTCGCCGGCATCAACGCGGTGCCCGTCTGCATCGCCTGCACCGACGTGGACGAAGTGGTGCGCACGGTCGCGGCGCTGGCGCCGAGCTTCGGCGGCATCAACCTGGAGGACATCTCCGCGCCGCGCTGTTTCGAGATCGAGGACCGGCTGCGGGCCATGCTCGACATTCCGGTGTTCCACGACGACCAGCACGGTACGGCCATCGTGACGCTGGCCGCGCTGCGCGGCGCCGCCCGCGTCGTCGGCAAGGGCCTCGGCGACCTGCGCGTCGTGGTGTGCGGCGCCGGCGCGTCAGGAATCGCGGTGTCGAAGATCCTGCTGTCCGCCGGCGTGGGCGACATCGCGGTGGCGGACAGCAAGGGCCTGATCTACGACGGCAGGGACGGCCTGAACCCGGTGAAGGCGGCGCTCGCCAAGGTGACGAATGCCGCCGGGCTGGCCGGCTCGCCGGAAGCCGCGCTGCGCGGGGCAGACGTGTTCATCGGGCTGTCCGGCAGCACGCTGGCCGAGGAAGCCATCGCGCGGATGGCGCCTGGCGCGATCGCGTTCCTGCTGTCCAACCCCGACCCGGAGATCCACCCGGACGTCGCCCGCCGCCATGTGGCGGTAGTGGCGACGGGGCGCAGCGACTTCCCGAACCAGATCAACAACTCGCTGGCCTTCCCCGGCGTGTTCCGTGCCGCGCTCGACGTCCGGGCGTCGACCGTGACGGAGCGCATGAAGCTGGCCGCCGCGGACGCGATAGCGGCCCTGGTCGGCGGCGACGCCGCCCCGGACTACGTCATCCCGAGCCAGTTCGACGAGCGCGTCGCCCCGGCCGTCGCCGCCGCGGTCGCCGCCGCGGCCCGCGCCGACGGAGTCGCCCGCCGCTAGCTCATTCCGATCACCGCCCGGTAGGGTCGTGATCATGTTTGCCGTCTACGCCGCGCGTATTGATGCCGATAATCCACTGGGCGGGCTTGAGACGGGGGAGCGGCCCGATCCGCGGCCGAAGGACGGCTGGACGACCGTTACCGTCAAGGCGACGGCGCTCAATCACCACGACGTGTGGTCGCTGCGCGGGGTCGGGCTGCCCGCGGACCGGCTGCCGATGATCCTCGGCTGTGACGCCGCCGGGTTCGACGAGGACGGTAACGAGGTCGTCGTGTACGCCGTGGTGGCGGATGCCGACGCGGGCGGCGGCGACGAGACCCTCGACCCCCGCAGGTCGCTGCTGTCCGAGCGCTACGACGGCACGTTCGCCGAGCAGGTCGCCGTGCCCAGGCGCAACCTGGTGCCGAAGCCTGCGGCGCTGTCGTTCGAGGAGGCCGCCTGCCTGCCCACCGCGTACCTGACGGCGTACCGGATGCTGTTCGAGAAGGCCGGCGTGGAGCCGGGCGCGACGGTCCTGGTGCAGGGCGCCGGCGGCGGGGTGTCGACCGCGCTGGTGCTGCTCGGCCGGGCGGCCGGATACCGGATGTGGGTGACCAGCCGCAGCGAGGCCAAGCGCGAAGCCGCGCTCAAGCTCGGCGCGGATCAGGCGTTCGCCAGCGGCGCCCGGCTGCCGGAACGGGTCGACGTGGTCATGGAGACGGTTGGCGAGGCGACCTGGGGGCACTCGCTGCGCTCGCTCAGGCCGGGCGGCCGCATCGTCGTGTCCGGCGCCACCAGCGGCCAGGTACCGCCCGCCGAGCTGAACCGGGTGTTCTTCACCCAGCTGTCCATCGTCGGGTCGACCATGGGAACGCGCGACCAGCTCGGCAGGCTGCTCCGCTTCCTCGAGCAGACAGGCACCCGGCCGCTGATCGACCGCGTGCTTCCGCTGCGCGATGCCGCGGCGGGTTTCGCCGCCATGATCGACGGCACCCACACCGGCAAGATAGTTTTCACGCCTTAGGCGGCGGGTTCTCCTGGGAGGCGGGCGGCTCTGCTTCCGAGGCGGGCTCCTGGTGCGCGCCGAAGACTTCGGCGCGGATGCGGTCCAGGGTTTCTTCCAGGATGCTGCGGAGGTCGGTTAGGACGTCGCCGCCTAGCGCGCCGGACTCCCAGGCCACCTTGCGCAGGTCGGTAGCGAAGTCCCTGGTGAGGCGCTCCAGGTCGCGGAATGCGCCCATGTCCTTCGGGCCTGGCCAGCTCCGGCGGCCGGGCCAGTCGCTCCAGCGGCCCCAGTCGCCCCAGCCGAGCCAGGAACCCCAGTCATGGGCGCCGTGCGGGTGACCGGCGCCTTCGCCGGACTCGCCGCCTTCGGGGCCGGGGTGCTCGGTTGCCGCCTGTTCCCACGCGGAGCGGAAGCCCTCCCTGGCGTCGTCGCGCAGGGCCGCGGCCCCTTCGCGCAGCCACTGGGCACGGTTGCGC
>NZ_JBARCR010001308.1:0-3345 GCF_049794275.1 Trebonia sp. | reverse complement strand
CCGGGACCCGGCCCGCGACCGTCTCCGCGATCCCGGGCAGCACGTCGAGGCTGGCGGCGGCCGGATCGACCTGGCGGCCGCCGTGGTTGGACACCAGGATCGCGGACGCGCCCGCGCCGATCGCCTGCTCCGCCGCCTCGCTGGTGAGGATGCCCTTCGCGATCCACGGCAGGTCCTGGCGGGCGGCCGCCTCGGCGAGCCGGTCCCAGGTCCAGCTCTGCACGATGCGGTTGCCGTAGGTCTCGGTGATGTTCGGGGTGCCGTCGTGGACGACGTTGCCTGACCAGACGACCGGGTCGGGGCGGAACCTGCTCATCCTGCTCCTGACCCGGAAGCCCATGACCGGGCAGTCGACCGTCACGCACAGCGCGGTGTAACCCGCGGCGCGGATCCGCTTCGCAACGGAGTCGAAGGACTCGTACGGGTGCAGCTGGCCGATCCGCGCCGCCGCGGGCGCCGCGGCGGCGACCTCCGCGTAGGAGAACGTGCCGACCTCCGGCACGATCGAGGCGGTGCCGCACGCGGCGTTCGCGCGGGCCACCGCCAGGTGGCCGTCGGGGGCGAACAGGCCGTCGCCGCCGAACGGGGCGGTCAGCACCGGGAGGGAAAGCGGGATGCCGAGCACCTGGGTGCTGGTGTCGGGCGCGGTGACGCCGCTCATCGGGCGCGGCCTGATCACCCAGCGGGTGAACGCCTCGCGGTTCGCGCGCAGCGTCTGCTCGGTGCCCGCGCCGCTTTCCAGGTAGCCGGCGACCTCGGCAGGCAGGGCGCGCAGCGCCGCGGCATGGATCTCCTCGAGTGCCAGGAAGTCGGCGTTCGCTGGGTCTGTCGGCGTGCTCGTCACGCCTGCACCCTACTGCGGGTCGGGGTCTGGGCTGGCGCCTGGCCTGGCGAGAAAGCCGAAGTCACAGCCCTCGTTCGCCTGGGTGATGTGCTCGCTGTACAGGGCGCCGTAGCCCCTGCCGTACCGCACCTCAGGGGGTGTCCAGCTGGCCCGGCGAGCCGCCACCGTACGTTCCGGAACATCCAGTGAAAGAACGCGGGCGGGGACATCGAGGGTGATGAGATCGCCCGTCTCGACGAGGGCGAGCGGGCCGCCGACGGCCGACTCGGGGGCGACGTGCAGCACGCAGGCCCCGTAGCTGGTGCCGCTCATCCGCGCGTCGGAGATGCGTACCATGTCGCGGATGCCGCGGGCGAGCAGGTAGTCGGGGATGGGCAGCTGGCCGTACTCGGGCATGCCCGCGCCTTTGGGACCGGTGTTGCGCAGCACCATGACCGAGTCGGGTGTGATGTTGAGGGACGGGTCGTTGACGCGTTTCTTCAGGTCGGCGTAGTCGTCGAAGACGACGGCGGGGCCGGTGTGCTTGAGCAGCCGCGGATCGGCGGCGATGTGCTTGATTACCGCGCCGTCCGGGGCCAGGTTCCCGCGCAGCACGGCGATGCCGCCCTCGTTCGCCAGCGCGGTGTCCGGGGTGCGGATGACGTCATCGTTGTAGACGGGATGGTCCGGGACGCTCTGGTGCAGCGCGCCGGGCACCCTGGCGAGCTGGGCGAGCAGCGCGGGCAGGCCGCCGGCGTAGTAGAAGTCCTCCATCAGGTACTCCCCCGACGGCCGGATGTTGGCCAGCCACGGGACGCGGCGGGACATGGCGTCGAAGTCGTCCAGGGTCAGGGCGACGCGGGCGCGGCCGGCGATGGCGATCAGGTGGATCAGCGCGTTCGTCGAGCCGCCGAGCGCGAACACGGTCGCCGCCGCGTCCTCGAACGCCTCGCGGGTGAGGATCGTGGCGGGTGTCTTGTCGTGCCAGACCATGTCGACGATGCGCTTGCCCGAGTTGACCGCCATCCGGTAGTGGGCGGAGTCGACGGCGGGGATCGACGCGGCGCCGGGCAGCGTCATCCCGAGCGCTTCGGCGGCGCTGGTCATCGTCGAGGCGGTGCCCATCGTCATGCAGTGGCCAGGCGACCGGGCGATGCCTTCTTCGAGGTCTTGCAGGTCGCAGTCGGTGGCAACGCCGGCCCGGTAGTCGTCCCAGACCCGCCACATGTCGGTGCCGCTGCCGACTTTCTGTCCCCGGTAGTTGCCGCTGAGCATCGGGCCCGCGGGGACGAAGATCGCCGGGATGTTCGCGCTCGCCGCGCCCATGATGAGGGCGGGCGTGGTCTTGTCGCAGCCGCCCATGAGGACGGCGCCGTCGAAGGGGTAGGAGCGGAGCAGCTCCTCCGTCTCCATCGACAGCAGGTTGCGGTACATCATCGGGGTCGGCTTCTGGAACGTCTCGCTGAGCGTGGCGACCGGCATCTCGACAGGGAAGCCGCCGGCCTCGAGGACGCCTCGCCTGACCTGTTCGGCGCGCTCGCGCAGGTGCTGGTGGCAGGGGTTGATGCCGGACCAGGTGTTGAGGATGGCGATGATCGGCTTGCCCTCGTGCTCTTCCGCCGTGACACCGAGGCCGCGCATCCGGGAGCGGTGGCTGAACGCGCGGACGCTGTCGGCGCGGTTATCGCCGAACCAGCGGTGGCTTCTGAGCTGCTCTGGGGTCTTCATGCCTGGTATCGTCGGTCGCAGCATGCGGTTGCGTCTAGGGTTCCGCTGGCTGCCCGCACCCTCATGTGGGGTTTCTTACAACCAGGGCGGCCGGGACTGGACCGAGCGACGCCAGGAGCCGGTTCGTTTGCTGCGGCCCGGTGAACACCTGACGGGATAAAAGCCCTGAGGGCTCCTATTTAGCGTGCCGGTTGTACCGGCCTTGCCTCCAGGAGCCTTCGTTGCACGCAGCCGCCCTTCCGTTGCCCGTCACCCTCGCGGTGCTCGCCGCCGCCGTCACGCACGCCACCTGGAACGCGATCGCGCACGGGATCAAGGACCAGCTGCTGGCGTTCGGGCTGATCGGGGCGGGCGGGATCCTCGTGGCGATCCCGCTGGTGATTCTGTCCCCCTTCCCGCTGTCCGCCTGCTGGCCTTACCTGCTGGCCTCGATCGTCATCCACGTCTTCTACAACCTGCTGCTGATGCGGTCCTACCGGTACGGGGAGTTCGGCCAGGTCTACCCGCTGGCGCGGGGCACGTCGCCGCTGGTGGTGACCGTGCTCGCCGCGGTGTTCGCCGCGGAGCGGCCGTCGGTCGCGCAGGTGGCGGGCGTGCTGGTGGTGTCGTGCGGGCTGGTACTGCTGGTGCTGGCGGGGCGCCGGGCGGCTGCCCGGGGCGGCCTGCTGGCCGTACCTGCTCGGGTCGGTCGCGATTCACGTCTTCTACAACCTGCTGCTGATGCGGTGTTACCGGCTGGGCGAATTCGGCCAGGTCTACCCGCTGGCCCGGGGCACCTCCCCGCTGGTGGTGAC
>NZ_JBARCR010001307.1:0-9227 GCF_049794275.1 Trebonia sp. | reverse complement strand
CTGCTCGGCCTGGCCGCCGGGCCTCTTGCCGGGCAGGTGCGGCGGCTGCTGGCCGCGCTGCGGCCGGTTGACCTGCCGAGCCAGCTGATCCACGCGGACCTGGGAGGAAACGTGCTGTTCGACGACGGGCTGCCGCCTGCCGTCATCGACTTCTCGCCGCTGGAACGCCCCGCCGGGCTGCCGATCGCCGTCGCGGCGGTGGACGCGCTGATGTGGCGCGGGGCGAGCCCCGCGATGCTCGAGTACCTGGCCGGCGAGCCGGAACTTGACCAGCTGCTCCCCCGCGCACTGGCGTACCGCCTGGTCACCGAGATCGTCAGGCACGCGGGCACGGCCGGGGTCGACGCGGCCGCGCGGGCCGCGCAGCCAGTCACCGACCTGGTACTCGCCCGGGCGTGCGGGGGCCGCTAGACGGTGTACCGTCCTCGGTATGGAGGCCGCTGAGCTGGCGCATCTGCGCCGGGCCCGGGACTTGCTTGACCGCGAGTACGCGCGGCCGCTGGACGTCCCGGCGATGGCGCGCGCCGCGCTGATGTCGCCGTCGCTGTTCGCCCGCCGTTTCCGCGAGGCCTACGGCGACACGCCCTACGGCTATCTGCAGACCAGGCGCGTGGAACGGGCGATGGCGCTGCTGCGGCACGGCCGCATGTCCGTGACCGACGTGTGCATGGCTGTCGGGTTCACGTCGCTCGGTTCGTTCAGCTCGACGTTCACGCGGCTCGTCGGCGAGCCGCCGTCCGCCTATAAGGCACGTGACCACTCGCGGCTCGTGCCGGTCCCGCCGTGCATGACCCGGGCGTGGGCACGCCCGGGGTGGATCGAGCAACCATGCAGGATTGGAGAAGCGTTCCCGCCCGGCCGCGCGTAGCGTCGCTGCCATGACACTTTCCATCACGCATACGCCCGTGTACTGCACTGACCTGGATGCGGCGCTGGCCTTCTACACCCAGCGGCTCGGTTTCGAGGTCCGCCAGGACGTCCCGATGGGCCCGGAGATGCGCTGGCTCACCATCGCTGCCCCCGGCGACGCCCACGAGCTGCTGCTTGCCGCCGTGGACCATCACATCGCCCCGGCCGACCGCCCGTCCATGCGCGAGATTGTCGCCAAGGGCGACCTGGCGGTCTTCATCCAGGTCGACGATCTGGACAAGACCTTCGAGTCGCTGCGCGCCGCCGGGACGGAGATCCTCCAGGAGCCCGTCGACCAGCCGTACGGTGTCCGTGACGCCGCCGTCCGCGACCCTAGCGGCAACCACCTGCGGCTGAGCCAGCCGCTGGCGCCGCGGGGCTGAGGCTTCGGCCTGCCGGGGCGGCCGGTGCACAAGGCGCCGCCCCCGGCGGGCATGCCAGCCGTCTTATTTCCCCAGCAACTCACGATTTCCCCAGCAACCCACGCACGATGCTGGCGAGGCGGTCGTAGTCATCTGGGGTGTTGTACGGCGCCGCCGCGATCCGCAGGTAACCGGCTCCGCCGAAGCTGACCGGCGACACCTCGACACGCTGCTGCGAGAGCGCCTCGTAGAAGGGGTCGACGTGCCGGGCAGCCGCCAGGACGCCGTCGGGCAGCGGGACCAGCCGCATAGCCGGCGCGGGCGTGACCGGGAGCCGGTCAAGCGTGACGCCGAGCGCCTCGGCCATCCTCTTCTGGCCGCCGGTCACCAGGTCGGCGAGCCGGGCCACGGCGTCCCAGCCGCCGAGCGCTGCCCAGTAGGCCAGGCCGTCCGCGGCCGCTAGCCAGCCGGCGTAGTCCCAGGTGCCGGGGTAATCGAAGGAGGCGGCGTACCCGTCTTCGAGCTGCCAGCTGAGCACCGTCGGCGTCACCTCGGCGCCCGGACGGCTCCACAAGATGGCACTGCCGCGCGGGGTGTACGCCCACTTGTGCAGGTTGCCGATCCAGTGGTCGGCGCCGAACGCCGCGATGTCGTCGGGCAGCTGGCCAGGAGCGTGCGCGGCATCGACAAGCACGCGGGCACCAGCCCCGCCGGCAGCGCGGACAGCGGCGGCCACGGCCGCGACAGGGACGACGGTCGCGGTCGGCGAGGTGATGCGGTCGACCACCACCAGCCGGGTGCGGGACGAGCAGGCGGCCGCGTACGCCGACACGATCACGTCGTCCTCGGCGCCGACGGCAAAAGCCGCCTCGACGACCCGGGCCCCGGCGCGTGCGGCGTGATGGTTGAGCGCCTTGCGGACCGCGCCATAGCCGTGCGTGCCGATCACCAGCTCGTCGCCGGGGCGAAGCGCCAGCGAGCCGAGCACAGCGGACACGCCTTCGGACACGTTGCGCACCCACGCCGCGCGGGACGGGTCGATGCCGAGGAACGCGGCCGCGCCCTCCCGCGCCGCCGCCACCAGCCCGGCAACCTCGACGCGATTGAACCGGTGCGGATTGCGTTCCGCGCGCTCGCGCCACGCAGCGGCGGCCTGCCGGACGGCTGCCGGCGCGACACCGAACGCACCGTGGTTGAGGTGGAGGACGTTGGGGTCGAGGCCGAAGGCCTCCAGGAATGCGGCGTCCACGCACCGATTCTGCCATCCCGGGCATGGGAACCATTCCCTAGCGCGTCATCCCCTGTTCATGATCACATCGCCCGCACGCTGGACAATGGCCTCATGACGGCGGGTGCCGGGCCGGAGCCGGTCACGACGGGTAGCCGCCGCCTCGTTCCCGGAGAGGCGGGAGCTGGGGGGTACCGCACGCTAGTGGCCGCAGACGGGGAGCGGCACCTGGTCCGGGATGACCTCGCGGGCATGAGCTTGCCTGCCGGCTGGCGTCGATCGGCCCGGCCGCTGCTGGTCATCGCGCATCTGTCGGACACGCACGTGATGGACCACCAGTCGCCGGGGCGGGCCGAACTGTTCGACCGCTACTCCGACCCCGACTCCCCCGTCCGCGCGGAGGTCGGCGTCATCGGCACCTACCGGGCCCAGGAACTATTCACCTATCAGGTAGCCGAAGCCATGGTCCGGGCCGTGCGGCACGCTAAGACGGCTCCGCTATCCGGCGCCCCGGTCGATTTCACCGTCGTGACCGGCGACGCCACCGACAACTGCCAGCTGAACGAGCTGCGCGCCTATATCGACCTGCTCGACGGCGGCCAGGTGCGGCCGGATTCCGGGTCCCCGGAACGGTACGAGGGCGTGGCCGCGCCCGCCGTCGAGGACGAGCGGTACTGGCATCCCGACGGCGGCGGCCCGGACCTGCCAACGACCCGGTACGGGTTTCCGCGGGTGCCCGGGGTGCTGACGGCGGCACGCCGGCCGTTCCCGGCCACTGGCCTGGGCATGCCCTGGTACGCGGTGCACGGCAACCACGACAACATGCTGCAGGGCACGGTGCCCGCCGTTGGTTGGCTGGGCGATTTCCTGGTTGGCCCGGCCAAGTTCGTTACCCCGCCAGGGGACCTCGATCCGGCCGGGGTGCTAACCAGGTTCAATGCCGCCGAGACCAGCGCGCTGGCGGAGCTGGCCAGTGGCACGCACATCGCGGTGACACCCGATCCGGCGCGCAGGCCGGTCACCCGCGCCACCCACGTACGCGAGCACTTCCGCACCTCGGGTTCGCCGGACGGGCACGGCTATACCCAGCGCAACGCCGACCAGGGCACCGCGTACTACGCCTTCGACCACGGGATCGTGCGGTGCGTCGTGCTCGACACGGTCAACGAGCACGGCGGGTGGCAGGGATCGCTCGATACCGGCCAGCTCAGCTGGCTGGTCGCGGAGCTGCGCGAATGCGCGGCCCGGCCGGTGCTGCTGTTCAGCCACCATCCGCTGGAGACGATGGTCAACGACCTGCGCCCGCCGGGATCCGGCCGCCGGGTCCTCGGCCCCGAACTGCGCGACGTGCTGCTCGCCCACCCGTGCGTGATCGGCTGGGTGAACGGGCACACCCACGTGCACGCGATCCAGGCGGTCCGCGAGGACGGTGCCCCGGGCGGCTTCTGGCAGATAACCACGGCATCGCACATCGACTGGCCGCAGCAGGCTCGCCTCATCGAGCTGTTCGAGACCGACGGTGGCCTCGTCATCGGCTGCACGGTGATCGACAGCGCGGCGCCGGCCAGCTACCGGGATCGCGATGACCCGGGCGCCCTGGCCGACCCGGCCGTGCTGGCCGCGCTGGCTCGCGAGCTCGCCGCCAACGACTGGCAAGTCCGCGACCAGATCAGCGCCGAAGGTGGCGCGGGCGCGGGCATCGAGGCCGACCGGAATGTGCTGCTCGCGATCGACTGGCCACGGCCGGTGCCACGCACAGGCTTATCGGTTGCCCCAGAGCACCCGGTGCCACCACCGGCGGGTCAGCAGCACCTGCCACGTGAACTGTCGCGGGGGTCTCTCGTTCCAGCCGTGGAGGCACCGGCCTTCGGGGAGCAGGCAGTCACCGGGACAGTCGCCTGCGCAGTGCCGGCAGTGCCTGGTCCGCCCGACCTCAGCCACGTGCTACATGATAGGCCGCACTGACATCAGGACTACAAAACGGCACAAATGTGCGGGATCGGGTGGATCACCAGTCGTGTCAGTTAAGTAGACTCGTTCTCACAGCTCCGGTCAGCGACCCGGCGCCGGACTGGGCTCAGTACGTGTACAAACGTCCGTGGCCTGGGTGGGGATCCCTGATGCGGAACCAGGATCAGCGGCGCCCGCCGCTGCCCGTGCGCCTGACATCCGCCGAGCGCGAGTTTTATACCGAGCTGCGGCGTCTTGTCGGCGCGTCCGGGCTGTCTGCTGGCGACCTGAGCGGAACGGCAGCGGGCCAGGACGCCTGGGAAGACTGGCTCAACGGACAGTCGCTGCCGCCGCTGCGGGCCCTCAGGGAGCTGGGGTCGAGGCTCTCCGCTAGCGGCATCGATGCCCGCCGGCTGGCCAGCTTGTGGGCGCGGGCCTCCCTGCCGACGGCCTACCCGGCCGAGCCCGGCCGGTCCCCCGTCCAGCCGCGGCAGCTTCCCATCGGCACGAGCGACTTCACGGGCCGGTCCAGTGAGCTCGACGTCCTGGCAGACCTCGCCCGCCAGGCCGCGGCGCCGGGTGATACCACGGTCGTCGTGATCGAGGGACCCGCGGCCAGCGGGAAGACCGCGCTGGCGAATCACGTTGCTCACCAGCTCAGCCACCTGTTCCCTGACGGGCAGCTCTGGGCGGACCTGCGCGGCTTCGGTGAGGCCGGCGAGCCGGTGACCGGCGGCCAGGCGCTGCGCGGCTTCCTCGAGGCCATCGGCGTCGCGCCCAGGGAACTCCCCCTTGACGTGGACGAACAGGCGGCCCTGTACCGGAGGCTGCTGACCGGACGACACGTCCTCATCGTCCTGGACAATGCGCGTGACGCCGGCCAGGTCCAGCGGCTGCTCCCGGCAAGCCCCGGCTGCCTTGTGCTGATCACGACCCGGGGGCTCCCCGCCGATCTCGCGGGCGCCGGAACGCACGTGCTGCGCCTCGGGCCGCTCAGCGACAGCGAGGTGCGCGACGTACTGGAGCGGCGCGTCGGGACCACGAGGCTGCGGCGCGAGCCATCGGCCGTCCGCGAGCTGGGCAGCGTGACCGGCCAGCGGCCCCTCGCGCTGCGGGTAGTCGCCGCCCGGGCAGCGGCTGACCCGGATCTCTCGCTCCGGGCGCTCGCTCAGGAGCTGCGCTCCGCGGGCGCGGGTACCGGGGACCCCCTCGCGGTCTTCGCGGCGTCCTGCGCGCACCTGGGCGACGGTGCCGCTCGGATGTTCCGGCTGCTCAGCGTCGCTCCCGGACCGGATATCGGATTGCCTGCCGCGGCGAGCCTGGCCGCCATCCCCGCGGACCAGGCCCGCGGAGCGCTCGACGAGCTAGTCACGGCGTGTCTCGTCGAGGAGCACCAGCCAGGCCGGTTCGTCGTGTACGGCCTCCCGCGCCGCTACGGCGCGGACTTGGCCCGGGCAGCCGAAGGCGCCGCCGAGCTCGACGCGGCGACACGGCGGCTGCTTGACCATTACCTGCGCGGCATGCATGCGGCGGTGAGCCTCATCTACCCGGCACGGCCGCCCGTCCCGCTGCTGCCACCCGTGGCGGGGGTGCACACGGAGAGCTTCGGCTCCGCGGCGCAGGCACTGGCATGGTGCCGCGCAGAGCGGCCAGGAGTCCAGGCCCTGGTCACGTACGCGGCAGGACAGGGCGATTTTGGCGCTTACTGCTGGCAGCTTCCCTGGGCGATGGCGCCGTTCCTGTCACGCGGCGGCTTCACCCGCGATTACCTCGCGCTCCAGCAGATAGCGATCACCGCGGCGACCGGCCTCGGCGACCCGCTGGGCCAGGGGATCGCCCACCATGAGTACGCGCACGCATGTGCGCTGCTCGCTGAGGTCGGCGACTCCGGAGCGCACCTGAAAGAGGCCCTGCAGTGGTTCACCAAGGCGGGTGACCAGCTGCGGGCCGCGCGGACACTCAACGGCATGGCCCAGCTGCTCGTGCAGGACGGTGAGTACCCGGCGGCGCTCGATCGCGAGACAGAGGCGCTGGCGCTGCGCAGCGCCGTCGGCGACCTGGACGAGATCGCCCACTCCGAGCAGACGCTCGGGTCCATCTACGCTCGGCTCGGCCGCCACGACGAGGCGGTGCAACACTGCCAGCGCTCGCTTGACCTCAGCCGCGAGACCGGCAGCCGCGCGCTGACCGCCGACACGCTTGCCACCCTCGGCTTCGTGCACCTCAGCCTCGGCGACTACGGCATGGCCGTCGCCTGCTATATGGAAGTCCTGGTGATCTACCGGGAGATCGACCACAAGGCCGGCACGGCCGAGGCTCTCACCGGGCTCGGCGACGCGCAGCACGCCAGGGGCGACGTCCGCGCGGCCCGCGCGACCTGGCGGCAGGCCCTGGCCATCCTCAGCGACGTGCCCAGCGCCGACGTCCAGCCGATTCAGGCCAGGCTGGACATGCTCGGGTGACGACCCGACTGGCTGAATTACGCGTCCACAGGATGCGCGGCCACCAGCAGGAGCGCGTCAAGGAGCCGCGACCAGTCCGCCTCGCCAAGGTCCCTGCCCAGAGCGCTGCCCAGCGCAGCCAGGGCGGTCACCAGCCTGCCCGACAGCTCCCCTGGCTCCAGGTCGAGCGTCGCGGCGACGACCCTGACAGCTTGCCGGAACCTGGCGGAGCGGCCGAACCGGACCAATGAGGCGGGCACCTCGGCTGAGGCGGCTGCGGCGGCGGGAACGCCAGGCTGCTCCCCCGCCGGCACCAGCGTGACAGCCAGCCGCATGCCGAGCGCCTCGGCGAGCCGCGCCAGGGCCGTGATCGTCGGGTTGCCCCTGCCGTTCTCCAGGTTGGCGATGTAGGGAACCGACAGGCCCGCGTCGGCGGCGACGGATGCCACGGTCCGGCCCGCCGCCGCCCGCCGGGACCGCAACTGGCTGCCAATCGCCGCGTGATCCAACGCGCCTCCTATCTTGACAGAATAGCTATCTCCAAATTTATTCTCTCAAGAGAACAGTATCAGCGCGATCCGGGCGGTGTCATGTTCCAGGCTCTCCAGCTACGCGACTTCCGCCTGCTGTGGGCAGGCAGCCTGGTCAGCTCCCTTGGCTCCTGGCTCCTGACCATAGCCATCCCGGCCCACGTCCTGCTGGCCACCGGCTCGCTGCGCGACACCGGACTCACCCTCGCCGCGGAATACCTGCCGCTGCTGATCCTCGGCCCGGTCGCGGGCGTTGCCGCTGACGTGTGTGACAGGCGGCGCCTGCTCATCACGGCCGGCCTGTTTTGCGCGGGCGCCGTCGCGATGATGCTCCTGGGCACCTCGCCGGGCCGGTACTGGGTCCTGTACCTGGCGCTGATCGCAGAAAACAGCGGCACGGTCCTCTCGAGTCCCGCCCTGCAAGCCATGACCCCGGCCGTCGTCGGCACCGGCCCCCTGCTCAGCAGCGCCAATTCCCTGACCTCCGCCAGCGGCGGCATCGTCCGGCTCGTGGGCGGCCCGCTGGGCGCGATCCTCCTCACGGCCTGCGGCATCAGGACACTCATCGTCGCGGATTCCCTCAGCTATGTAATGGCTGCAACCGCTATAGCCCTTACGTCCCGGTCGGGTCACGGCCGAGGCCGTCGCCGCGCGGACGGGAAATCCGCGGTCAGGCAGCTAGCCCGCGACCTCCGCCATGGCGCGCGGGCCCTGCGCGACCAGCCCGCCGCGCGGCCGCTGCTGCCCGTCACGCTGATCTACCTGGCGGCCAACGCGTCGCTCAGCGCCCTGCTCATCCCCCTCGGGATCCAGCGCCTCGGCGGCGGCGAGCGCACCGGGCTCCTGCTGGCCTGCCTCGGGGCCGGGTTCCTGCTCGGCGCACCGGTCATCCGCGTGCTGATAGACCGCATCCAGCCGCGGAACCTGCTGGCGGTCACCCTGGCCGCCACGGCCTGCGGCTACTTCCTGCTGTTCAGCTCCACATCGCTGGCCACCGCGCTGCCCGCGGCGGTCATCATCGGCACGTTCGGCTCGATGTCCCTGGTGATCCCGCAGACCACCGTGCAGCGGCTCATTCCCGGCGCGGTGCTCGGCCGCGTCAGCGCCATCTTCCTCACCGGCGAGGCGGCGGCGACTCTCGCCGGCGCGGTAGCCGGGCCTTTCCTCGCTCAGGCGGCGGGGGCGTCGGGCCTCGAAACGGTCGCCGCGGCCGCCAGCCTGCTGACGCTCGGCGCGGCGGCGCTGGCGCGGCTGACCGTACCGCGGATACCCGTCAGCCGCGGGGACGGAGAGCTCAGATCTTTTCTTCCGAACGGGCCCGTGGTGACTCCCACACCCCCTCCTTCTTCATCGTCCCGATGATCGGCGCTGTCTCGACTGACTGCAGGCCCGGCAGGCCGGCCAGCCTGGTGGTCAGGTACTCGTAGAGCTGCCGGGTGTCACGGAAGATCGCGCTGACGACGAGGTTGGTGGGGCCGGTCGTGGCAGCGGCGAACGGGACTTCCTGGTGCGCGGCGACCGCGCGGCCGGCCGCCTCGAGGCTGGCGGGCTCGATCTTCAGCCACAGCATCACGGTCGCGTTGACGCCGAAGGCCGACTCGTCGACGTCGATGTCGAAATACAGCAGCCCGGCTTGCCGCAGTTCCTCGATCCGGCGCCGCACGGTCGACTCGTGCCAGCTCGTCGCCGCGGCGAGGTCGGCGACCGGTGCCCGGCCGTCGCGGGCCAGTTCGGCGATCAGCGGGTCGTCCTCGTCGCGCAGGATGTCCGCCCCGGCCGGGGTCCAGGACGGCGCGGCGCCCAGCGG
>NZ_JBARCR010001306.1:0-3697 GCF_049794275.1 Trebonia sp. | reverse complement strand
GGCCTGGGCGTTCCGGTAGCCGTTGGCCTCGCCGAGGGTGAGGCACTGCTGCCAGGTCTTGTTCGCCAGGTCCAGGATGACCTCGTCGAACGCGGCCGCCGGGCGGACGCTCGCGCTGGCTTCCGCGTGCTTGCGCATGACCCGCTTGTGCGCGGCGGCGTTCTTCGCGTACCCCTCGTAGGGGCCGACGATGCCCGCCAGCTCGGCCGACTTCTTGTAGGCGGATGCGGTCATGAGCGAGGTGATCGCGGCTGCGATCGCGCGACCGCCGTCGGAATCGTAGGCGTGCCCGGTCGCCATGAGCAGCGCCCCGAGGTTGGCGTAGCCGATGCCGAGCTGACGGTAGTCCCTGGTGATCTGGCCGATCTTCTCCGTCGGGAAGTCCGCGAACGTGATCGAGATGTCCATCGCGGTGATGATCAGCTCGCTGACCTGAGCGAACCGCTCGACATCGAAGGTGTCGTCGGGGAGGAGGAACTTGAGCAGGTTAATGCTGGCGAGGTTGCAGGAGGAGTTGTCGAGGCTGAGGTACTCGGAACAGGGGTTGCTGGCGGTGATCCGGCCCGACTCCGGGTTCGTGTGCCAGTCATTGATCGTGTCGTCGTACTGCAGCCCCGGGTCGGCGCATTCCCAGGCCGCCTGGGCAATCTTGCGGAACAGGTTTTTCGCGTCAACCGTCTCGATGACCTCGCCGGTGCGGCGGGCGAGCAGGTCGAACGGCTTGCCGTCGGTCACCGCGTGCATGAACTCATCGCTGACGCGGACCGAGTTGTTGGCGTTCTGGTACTGGACGCTGACGATGTCCTGGCCGCCGAGGTCCATGTCGAAGCCCGCGTCGCGCAGCACGCGGACCTTCTCTTCCTCGCGGGCCTTGGTCTCGATGAATTCGGCGATGTCGGGGTGGTCGACGTCGAGCACGACCATCTTCGCCGCGCGCCGGGTCGCGCCGCCGGACTTGATCGTGCCGGCGCTGGCGTCGGCGCCGCGCATGAAGCTGACCGGGCCGCTCGCGGTGCCGCCGGAGCTGAGCAGCTCCTTGCTCGACCTGATGCGGGACAAGTTAACGCCGGCGCCTGAACCGCCCTTGAAGATGAGGCCCTCTTCCCGGTACCAGTCGAGAATCGCGTCCATCGTGTCATCGACGGCAAGGATGAAACAGTTGTGCACGCGCAGGTTGCCTGACAGGTACTCGCCGCTCTCGGTCTGGATGTCGTAGACCTCCATGTCCCCGAGCTGCTCGATCCTTTCGACCTGAAGGCGCTTGGTCTCACGAGCGGCGAGCCCTGGCTTGTCGAAGCTGTGTTCCAGCTTCTCCGCCTTGACCGGGTCGATGAAACCGATGGCGTCGGCGAAAAGGCGCCTGTCACCGGCTGACTGGACGCGCAATGTCCAGCAGCCGTGCCGGTCCTGGCGCGCGTCAGCCTTGAAGCCGACTCGGGCGTAGATGCCGAATCGCAACAGGAGCTGCTGCATCCCCCTGATGAGCTGCTCGGAGATCATGTCGACTTCCACGACGGTGGACGCCTGGCGTGCCGACACGAATCCCTCAGCCTGGAAGACGCTCCGCAGGTACGCGGCGACGACGGGAAGCGGCGCGGTGAACAGGCGAGCGGGCACCTCCATCTCCGTGCCCCGCTTCCGCAGGTCCCAGCGGTCGGTGAACTCCCGGAGGAACTCCCCGTAGAGCCGTGTCCGCCGGCAGTCAAGCCGGGTGTCCTGGGTCTCGACGCTGCGCTCATGCCGGTGCACGCCAGGGAAGACCTGGTTCAGGGCGTCGGTGACCCAGTCGAGTTCGGCGTCGGTGACGGTCATGGCCTCGATCGTCAGCGACCGGTTCGTGCCCGCGTACTGGCCCACGAACCCGTCCGACTGCAGCCAGCCAGCGAGTGCCGCCTCGGCGACCTCGTAGCCGCTGATCTCCTTTTCACCGTGGCTGTCGCGACGGTGCCAGAGCAGCGTGTCGCCCGGCTTGAGACTCCCGGCAGGGACAAAGCTGCCGGTCCCCTCGCCAGAAGATCGCCAGACCAGGTGGTCGGCCGTGACGTCGAGCGCGTAGCCGGCCTTTGTGTGCACTCGGAGCACCGGCTTAACGCCGTTCGCCTTGGTGGCGACGATCCGGGTGAGTCCGTCGGCGTCGTAGACCTTGGCACCGACTGCGCCGTCTTCGACAAGCTTGCCGATCGGGATCAGCCCGGCGGGAGTGCTGACCAGAGCCCCGTAAGGCTGGCACGCGCTGACCTGCTGCGGGGAGGCGGTGCCGACGTTGAACCAGACGGGTGAGTTAAAGGCGAAGATCTGGTGGATCAAGGCGTACTTGAGCTCGTGGTCGAAGATCTCCGCGTCCTCGTCGGAGGCGAAGTAGCCCTGCTGCCTGCCGGTGGCCGTGTAGACGTCGGTCACCCGGTCGACGAGCTGCTTCAGCGACCACTCGCGCTGCGTCGTGCCCACCGCGCCGCGGAAGTACTTGGTGGTCACGATGTTGGCGGCGTTGACCGACCAGGAGTCGGGGAACTCGACCCCGTGCTGCTCGAAGTTGACCGAGCCGTCCCGCCAGTTGGTCATCACGACATCGCGGCGCTCCCACGTGACCTGGTCGTACGGGTGCACGCCCGGCGTGGTGTGGATGCGGCGGACCTTCAGGCCGCCCTGGCTCTTGCGCCTGCCCTTGCGCACAGCCGAACCGCTCACCGTTTCCGTCATGACTGCCTTGCCCCCTTCTCAGCGTCCTTCGTTACGTCGTCTTGGTACCGACCGCGCAGCGCGGTGATTTCCTTCTCGAAGTCGTCGAGCGACTCGAATCCCCGGTAGACCGAGGCGAACCTGAGGTAGGCGACCTCGTCGAGGTCGCGAAGCGGCCCGAGGATCGCCAGCCCCACCTCGTGGGACGGCACCTCCGCCAGGCCGCGCGCCCTGATCGTCTCCTCAACCCGCTGGGCGAGCATCGCGAGATGGTCTTCGTCGACCGGCCTGCCCTGGCAGGCGCGCTGCACGCCCCGGACGATCTTGTCCCTGGTGAACGGCTCGGTCACCCCGCTGCGCTTGGCCACCATCAAGATGACCGACTCCTGCGTGGTGAACCGCCGCCCGCATTCCGGGCAGGACCTGCGGCGGCGGATCGCGGTGCCGTCTTCGGAGGCCCGGCTGTCGATAACCCGGCTATCGGGGTGGCGGCAGAACGGACAGTACACGCGATCACCTCCCGATGCCGGCGCTTATCCCCATGATATCCACAACTTGTGGATGAACCACATCTGTGTAACTACTAGATGTTGTGGTCAAAGGTAAACCCGACCGCAGCCGCTAGGCAAGCGGTGACGACCGTCGAAACAGAAAAACTTCGGGCTCAGTCGCGGGGCATCCAGAGGACCTGGCCGGGCTGTACCTGGTCGGTGCTCATCGAGTTCAGCTGCAGGATCTCCTGGATGACCTGCCGGGTGTCCGCGTTCGGGTCGTACGCCTCGGCCAGCGTCCACAGGCTCTGTCCCGGCCGGACCTCGACCTTGGTGATCGCCGCCCCCGCCGCCCCCGCCGTCCCTGGCCGGGCCTGGGCCCCGGAATGCCCGATCGCCTGGGCCGCGCCCGCGAGAGCCACGGATCCGGCGGCGACCAGGAGGACGGCCATCCCTGTGACGACAAGCCGGCCGCGCCGGGTGAGCCTAACCGGGGTAAGCGCCGGACCCTGAGCGGCGCTCCGAGC
>NZ_JBARCR010001305.1:0-2796 GCF_049794275.1 Trebonia sp. | reverse complement strand
GGCTGGCGCTCGCCACCGTCGGCGCCTACCTTGGCGGGCACCTGGCGCTGCGACTCGGCGCTGGCGCCAGCCACGCCGAGCCGATCGACCACCTCGCCGGCCTGGGCTGGCACGACCTCTGCCCGCTGAGCGAACTGCCCGACGGGGAGCTCACCCGGCGCCAGCTCGGCTACCTGAGCCTGCTGACGCTGCGCTCGGGTGACACCGTCTACGTGCTGTCGGACCACTGCGCGCACCTGGGCGGCCCGCTGCACCAGGGCCGGGTGGTGACCGTGCGGGACGCGACCTGCGTCACCTGCCCGTGGCACGGCTCGACGTTCCGGGTCGGCGACGGCGCGGTGATGCACGGCCCGGCGACCGCACGGCAGCCCGCGTTCGAATCGCAGGTCACCGAGTCGGGCTGGGTGCAGGTCCGGCCCCGCGGGAAGGCTAAGCGCGAGGCAGCCGCGTGATGCTTCCCGGACCGTCCGGGCCGGGGCCAGGCAGCAGCTGTTCCGGGTCGTCGCCGCGCCGCGGTCTTTCTTCGTCGCGCGCGCTGCCGAAGAAGCTCCCCATGCCCTCCAGGGCCTTGCCCAGCTCGCTGGGCACGATCCACAGCTTGTTCGCGTCGCCCTGCGCGATCTGCGGGAGCATCTGCAGGTACTGGTAGGCGAGCAGCCGCTGGTCCGGGTTCCCCTCGTGGATGGCGCGGAACACCGTGGTGATCGCCTGGGCCTGGCCGCGCGCCCTAGCCGCCTGCGCGGTCGCATCCGCCTCGGCGCGGACCACGGTGGCCTCGGCCTCTCCGGCCGCCCGCAGCACCGCGGCCTGCTTCTCGCCTTCCGCGGTGAGGATCGCCGACTGCTTGGCCCCTTCGGCCGACAGGATCGCCGCGCGCTTGTCCCGGTCCGCGCGCATCTGCTTCTCCATGGAGTCCTGGATGGACGTCGGCGGCTCGATCGCCTTCAGTTCAACCCGGCTGACCCGCAGGCCCCACTTGCCCGTCGCGTCGTCGAGTTCCTTGCGCAGCTCGCTGTTGATCTTGTCCCGGGAGGTCAGCGTGGTGTCCAGGTCCATCCCGCCGACGACGTTCCGCAGCGTGGTGACCGTGAGCTGTTCCACCGCGGCCACGTAGTTGGCGATTTCGTAGGTGGCTGCCTTGGGGTCGGTCACCTGGAAGTAGATGACGGTGTCGATGGCGACGACCAGGTTGTCCTTGGTGATGACGGGCTGCGGCGGGAAGCTGACCACCTGCTCCCGCAGGTCGATGAGGGGTCGCAGCCGGTCAATGAACGGCACGACGAGGTTGAGCCCCGCGTACAGCGTCCGGTGATAGCGCCCGAAGCGCTCGACGATGCCGGCCCGCGCTTGCGGCACGATCCGCACCGAGCGCACCACGGTGAATATAGCGAGGGCCACGATCAGGACGAGAAGGACTACGGCGATGATGGTGCCCATAACGGTCATCTCCGCTCAAGGGAGTTACAACCTCACGCTACCTCCGTGCCGCGGCATGTGCCAGGTCGGTCGCTATGCGTGGTCAACTCACCGGGCCGCCCACGCTGACCAGCGCGAACGACGGTATTCGATCTCCAGCGGGACACCGAAGCAGCGGGACAAATTACGTGCCGTGAACACATCGCTGATGGGTCCGGCCGCGAGGACCGAGCCGCGGCGCAGCAGCATGGCGTGGGTGAAGCCGTCGGGCACTTCCTCCACATGGTGCGTGACGAGGACGATCATCGGCGCCTTCGGGTCGCGGGCCAGCTGTGACAGCCGCCGCAGCAGGTCCTCCCGGCCGCCCAGGTCCAGGCCCGCCGCCGGCTCGTCGAGCAGCAGCATCTCCGGATCGGGCATCAGCGCGCGGGCGATCTGCACCCGCTTGCGCTCTCCCTCGGACAGCGTGGAGAACCGGCGCCTGATCAGGTGCGCGCAGCCGAGTGCGTCGAGCAGCTCTACCGCCCTGGTCACGTCGGCGGACTCGTACTCTTCCTTCCAGCGTCCCAGGATCGCGTAGGACGCGGTCAGCACGAGGTCGATGACCTTTTCGCCGGAAGGGACCCGCTCCGCCAGCGCCGCGCTGGTCATGCCGATCCGCGGCCGCAGGTCGAACACGTCCACTTCGCCGAGCCGCTCGCCGAGCACCTCCACGGTGCCCTCGGTGGGGAACAGCACGGTCGCCGCGACCTGGAGCAGGGTGGTCTTCCCTGCCCCGTTCGGGCCGATGACGATCCAGCGCTCGCTGTCGTGGGCGGTCCAGTTGATATTCCGCAATAGCAGCGACGTCTCGCGCCGTACCGACACGCCACGCAGCTTGAGCACCTCGTCAGACACAGCCCTCCGCCCCTCCTCCGCTCCTCAGAGAGTAGCGTGGGCTCGCCATGAATGAACCACGGACCACGCTGCTGATTACCCTGACTGGCCGGGACCGGCCCGGTGTGACGTCGCGCCTGTTCAGCGTCCTCGCGCGGTTTCCACTCAGCGTGGTCGACATCGAGCAGGTGGTAATCAGGGGCAGGCTGGTGCTCGGCGTCCTCACCTCCTGCGACGAGCCGCCCGACCTGACCGCCATTCACCGCTCGGTCACCAGCATGGCGGCCGGGCTCGGCCTCGACGCGGAGATCACCACCGGGTCGGCCGAGCCGGGGCAGGGCGGCGCCGGTCACGGCGCGGCCGCGGAGCAGTTGCACGTCACGGTGCTCGGTCACCCGCTGCAGCCCGACGCGGTCGCCGCCGTCGCCGGGCGGATCGCCGCGAGCGGCGCCAACATCGACCGCATCACCCGGCTGGCCAGCGATCCGGTCACCTGCATAGAGC
>NZ_JBARCR010001304.1:0-1691 GCF_049794275.1 Trebonia sp. | reverse complement strand
GCCAAAAAGCTGCCGAAACCACCCTCGCCGCCCGGCAGACGCGAGGCCGTGACACCAAACGCGAGGATTTTTCCAATCCCGCTGTAGATAAATAGTGGCGTCACCAAGAGCCGCGCCGGGTCCACGGCCGGGTGACCGCGCAGCAGCCCGATCGCGGCGACGGCCTGCGGCACGTACTCATCGGTCAGCGTGAAGTGCGGGTTTCCGGCGACCAGGTCCGGGTGGGCGCGGGTCACCTTCTCGAACCGCAGCACGGCGACGCCCGCGGTGGCCAGTCCCCAGGCGAGGTCCTTGAGCGGCTTGTTGCGCCCGATTGTCTCGTCCTGGTCATTCGGCCCCGAGCCGGCCAGCAGTACCACGCCGGGGACCGGTACCTGGCCGGCGCGGCGAGGGACGCTCAGCGTTCCAGGTACGGCCAGCGGCCCGTCGCCGACCGTGACGTCGTGCTCGGTGAACGAGTCCGGGTCCGCGTACGGCGGCGGCTCCCAGGGGCCGACCGGTGCGGCGGCGCTGGCCGGCAGCAGCTGGATGCCGATGATCCAGGGTCCCTCGTCTCCCCCGCCTGCCTCGCCTGCCTCGCCTTCCTCGCCGACCAGGCCGACGGCCACGGTCGCGGTCGCGTGCTCGAACGTCACGGGGACCTTCACCAGCACGGTGCCAGGGCCGGCGGCCTCCGTGAGCGGCGTGCCAAGCGCGGACAACTGGCCGTTTTTCGCCACCTCCGCGTCCCACGCCGCCCGCAGTGCATCCGGCGGCGCCAGCGGGCGGAGCTGAGGCAGGAACCTGTCGCTTATGCCGGTGAACTCTCCGCGCCTGGCCATCTCGATGACGGCCAGCGCCGTGTCCGCGAATGTCATACGTCCCTCCTGGTGAGCACGACCGCGGCGGCGAACAAGGCGGCCGCCGGCCAGGCGATCAGGACGAGCAGCGACAGCCACGGGGAGAGCAGTCCCCCGGGCGGATGCGCAGCCACCTCCGCGTAGGCGGCGAACGGCAGGGTGAACCTGCCCAGCCGGAGGTTCCACGGCGCGGGCAGCGCCAGGCACAGCACGGCCAGCAAGATGACGGCAGTCATCGCCGCCGCGATAGCGCCCGCGGTGTGCCGGATGATCGCGCCGGCGCCAACGCCTGTCAGCGCGCAGGCGGTCAGCACGAAGCCGGCGGCCAGCACGGCCCGCAGCGCGCCCGGGTGCGCCAGCGACAGCCCGCCATGCCGGCCGGACAAGATCCCCTGGGTCAGGAAAAAGCACGCGAAGGCCAGTATCTCCCCGACGATGAGCGCCGCGGTGCCGGTGACCGCCGCCTTGGCGGCCAGTACGGCCTGGCGCCGTGGCACGGCGGTGAACGTGGTGCGGATCAGCCCGCTGCCGTATTCGGAAGTGAACACCAGCACGCTCAGGACGGTGACGGGCAGCACCAGGTACTCGGCGTAGGCGAGGAAGCTGGTGGCGAGCCGGTCCATCACTGCGGCATGTTTCCCGCTGTCCGGCGAGGCCGCGAAGGCCTGCGCCACCACCGCGGTCAGCGCCAGCGTCACGACGGCAGCGACCGCCAGCGTCCAGCGGTTCGACCGAAGCGACCGGAGCTTGGTCCATTCGCTGGCGAGCACGTCGCGGCCGCGGACGAGCCGTGACGGGCCGGGTTCCGCTGACGCGGCCGGGGCGGTTGGCGCGGTCCCTGCGGCCTGGAGC
>NZ_JBARCR010001303.1:0-5694 GCF_049794275.1 Trebonia sp. | reverse complement strand
GTCCGGCGGCGCGGGCACGGTCCCGGGGATCGACGGGAGCCGTTCCGGCACCGGCAGGCCCTCGGCGACGTGCGGGTTCGCCGCGAGCAGGGCGGCGGTATAGGGGTGGGCCGGCTGGCCGAGCACCTCGGCGACCGTCCCGGACTCCACGACCTGGCCCGCGTACATCACGGCCACCTCGTCGCACAGGTCGGCGACGACGCCGGGATCGTGGCTGACGATGATGACCGACAGGCCCGTCGTCCGCACCAGCGCGCGCAGCAGGCTGAGGATCTCCGCCTGCACGGTCACGTCGAGCGCGGTGGTCGGCTCGTCGGCGATGAGCAGCTTCGGCGACCCGGTGAGCGCCAGCGCGATGCACACCCGCTGCGCCATGCCGCCCGACAGCTGATGCGGGTAGCTGCGCAGCATGCGCCCGGCGTCCACGATGCCGACCTGGCCGAGCAGTTCCGCCGCGATCCGCCGCGCCTCGGCGCGGCCGACGCCGCGGAACCGGCGGATCGGCTGGGTCAGCTGGTAGCCGACGCTGAACATCGGGTCGAGGGCGACCATCGGCTCCTGGGAGATCACCGCGATCTCGCGGCCCCTGATCGCCTGCAGCTCCTTGTCCGGCAGGCCGGCCAGATCACGGCCGGCAGAGTCACGGCCGGCAGAGTCACGGCCGGCAGAGTCACGGCCGGCGAACCACACCGATCCGCCGGTGACCTCGACGCCCTCGGGCAGCAGCCCGGGCAGCGCGCGGGCGGTCATGGTCTTGCCGCAGCCGGACTCGCCGACCAGGCCGAGCACCGTCCCCGGCGGCAGCGCGAACGAGACGCCCGTGACCAGCGCGGGGCCGTCTGGACCGCCCACCGCGACGGTAAGGTCCCGCACGTCGAGCAGCATGCCCTCGGTATCGTGCGTGCCGCCTGTGGCGGCAGGCACGATTGTGCGGGGTTTCCTGTGGCGGGGCGTAGCGGGCTGGCGCTCGCGCCCGCCGGCGACGGCGTCCGCGAGCCCGTTGGCGGCGATGACGGTGAGGGCCAGCACGACGCCGGTCGGCACCATCAGCCACGGGTCGTCGTAGACGTGCTGCGACGCGGCGGCGATCAGCCCGCCCCAGCTGGGCGACGGCACCGAAGGCCCGAAGCCCATGAACGCCAGGCCTGCTTCGATGAGCACGCTGATCGCGAACAGCTGCGCCGCCTGCACCGCGATCGTGGTCGCCATGGCGGGCAGCACGTGCCGGAGGTTGACGCGCAGCGAGGACACGCCGTTCACCCGCGCCGCGTCGACGTACAGCCGGGTGCGCAGCGACTGTGCCTGGCCGAGGAAGATCCGGTACACCGGCGCGCTCAGCAGCACGCCGAGCACCGTCATGATCGCCCACGGATGCACCCCGACGGCGCCGACGAAGGCGAGCAGGATGACGATGGACGGCAGCGCGAGCAGCAGTTCGGCGAACCGGCTGAAGCCGTGCTCCACCCAGCGGCCGTGCTCGGCGGCAAGCAGCGCCAGCGGGATGCCGATGCCGAAGGCGACGACGACCGCGAGCATCGCGGGGCCCACCGAGATCCAGGCGCCCGCCGCGATGCGGGACAGCACGTCGCGACCGAGGTCGTCGGTGCCGAGCCAGTGGCTGCTTGAAGGGCCGGCCAGGGTGTGCGCCGGGTCCTGGGCGTCGACTGGGTAGGGGAGCCACCACGAGGCCGTTACGGATGCGAGGAGGAGGAACACGAGCCAGGCAGCGGACAGGACGCCGCCGGCCGTGCGCAGCGCGCGCGGGACCCTCATGCGGTACGCACCCTCGGGTCGATGGCGGCGAGCACCAGGTCGAGCACCAGGTTGGTGATGACCACGACGACGGTCGCGATGACGACGACGCCCTGCACGGCGGGGAAGTCGTTGGTGCCGATCGCGTTCTGCGCGGCCTGGCCGAGGCCGGGCAGCGCGAAGAGCTGCTCGATGATCACCGACCCGCCGAACAGCGCGATGAACTGGATGCCGAGCACCGACACGACCGGCGCGGCGGCGAACCGCAGGGCGTGCACGTAGCGGATCCGCCACGGCGGCGTGCCGAGCGCGTGCAGCGTGCGGATGTGCTCCTGGCGCAGCGCCGAGATCATCCCGGTGCGGGTCGTGCGCGCGATGATCGCCGTGCCGGTGATCGTGAGGGTGATCACCGGCAGCGCCAGGCTCTGCAGGTACTGGCCGGGCGAGGCGCTGAACGCCACGTAGCCGGTCGCCGGCAGCAGGTGCGCCTTGATGGCGATCAGGTAGACGAGCAGGATGCCGATCCAGAACTGGGGCAGCGACAGCGCCACGCCGCTGCCGACGGTGACCGTCCGGTCGGCGAGGCCGCCGCGGACCGCGGCGGCGACGCCGATCAGCACGCCGAAGACGCCGCTCAGCAGCGTGGCGAACACCGCGATGGACGCGGTGACCGGCAGCCGGGCCATCAGGTCGGACCAGATGTCGTGCCCGTCGATGAGCGAGACGCCGAAGTTGCCGCTCGCCGCGTGGCCGAGCCAGGTCAGGTACTGGGTGACCAGCGGCTGGTCCCAGCCCAGGCGGTGGTTCTCCGCCGCCACCTGGGCCGGGGTGGCCCCGGCCCCGGCGGTGATCGCGCCGGGGCTGCCGCTGGAGGCGTGCACGAGGAGGAAGCTCACCACGCTCGCCGCCAGCACGGTTGTGACGGCGAACGCGAGCCGGCGGGCGAGGTAGGTGAGCATGTCAGCCGGCCGGCCGCAGCGACGTCAGCAGCGGATACTCGTCCAGGCCGGGGAAGGCCGGCTTGGCGACCTTCTTGGCGTTGTAGCCGACGTAGGCGTACTGCTCGGCGACCGGGATGACCCAGGCCTCGTTCACGAGGGCGTCGTTGAGCTTCTTCAGCGCCACTGGGTAGGCATCACCGGTCGCGTTGGACGCCGCCCCGAGGGCGGCCCCGATCACCGGGTCCTGCGTCTTGTGCGGGTTGGCGAAGCCGCCGACGAGGACGCCCGCCGTGACGCCGATCTCGCTGGCCCACCCCAGCGGGATGAAGCCCATCGGCTGGGTGTTGATGGCCGCGAACAGCTGGTCGGTCGAGGTGGTGACCGTGATGTTCATCGTGACGCCGATCGCGGCGAACTGCTTCTGGATGAACTCGAGCTGCGCCTCGTCGGTCGGGGACGCCGTGATGGTGAACGAGAAGCCGTGCGGGTAGCCGGCCTGCGCGAGCAGCTGCTTGGCCTTGGCGTCGCTGAACGCGTAGGTGGCGTTGAGCGACGGGTCGTAGCCAGGCGAGGCCTGCGGGAACGCGCTCGCCGTCGGGACGCTGCCCTTGGCGATGGCGTCCACGTACGCCGAGCGGTCGATGGCGTAGCTGAGCGCGAGCCGCACCAGCTTGCTGCCGAACGGCTTGGCGGTGACGCCCGTCTTGTCGAAGATCAGCAGCGTCTGGATCGTGCCTCCGTTCTTGACCACCGACACGCCGTTGGACTGGACCATCGGCACCGTGGACGGGTCGAGGACGGACACGTCGGTCTGCCCGGAGATCTGGGCGTTGGCCCGCGCCTGCTTGTCGAGGAACGGCTTGTAGACGACCGTGCTGTACGGGTAGGTCGCGGCGTCGGCGCCCGGCTCGCGGGTCACCGTGTAGCTGCTGCCCTTGACGGCCGAGGACAGCTTGTACGGGCCGGAGCCGTCGGGCGCGGTCTGCAGCCCGGCCGGGTCGCTGATGCCGTGCTGGCCGACGATCATGCCGGGCACGCCCGCGAGGTTCGTCTGGAAGGTGGCCTGCGGCGCGGCGAACGTCAGCACGACTGTGCTGGCGTCCGGGGCCGTGACGTTCGTGATCTGGTCGGCGCCGCCCTTGGCGAAGGCGCCGTAGGACTGCAGCTGGGCGTCGCTGCGCCTGTCGAGGTTCTCCTTGACGAGCTGGGCGGTCAGCTTCGAGCCGTCGGTGAAGGTGACGCCGGACTTCAGCTTGAGCGTCATCTGCGTCTTGCTCGCGTTGTAGCTGAAGCTGGTGACCAGCTCGGGCGCGACGCCGCCGGTGGGTGTCTGGACGAAGAGCGACTGGTACATGGATTCGTAGAACAGCCGCTGTCCCGCCCCGTACAGCAGCGGGTCGTAGCCCTGCGGGGCAGGGTCTGAATCGTAACCGATGCTCAGCGTCTGGCTCGGCGTGCCGCTGCCGCCTGCGCTGCCGCCGCTGCTCGCCGCGCTGCCGCACGCCGTCAGGGTGAGGGCGGCTATGGCCAGGGCGCTGATGCCGATGCGCTGGAAATGGGAGCCGGTCATCGGGGCCTCTCGGAGTTGTCATGCCGGGCGCTTTCACCCGGCTTGCCGAGAAGGATCGGTGGCGTAGCTCACATCGGTCAGGGGATGATTCCATTGAATGGAACGCTATTTTGGGACCGTTACAGCAGTGTGGCCTCGTCGTTTCCTTGAGGTGGTGTCAGATGGTAGCCGCGTCCCCTGCCAAGCGCGTCCGCGGCAAGCGCCCGCCGGAAGGCGAACCGGTCGTCGACCGGGCGTTTTCGCTGCTGGCCGCCTTTGACGCCGCCCATCGCCGGCTGACGCTGCGCGAGCTGAGCAGGCGCAGCGGCATCCCGGTGAGCTCGACGTTGCGGCTGGCCGGCCGGCTGATGGCCTGGGGCGCGCTGGAGCGCGACGACGAGGGCCAGTACTCGATCGGGCTGCGGCTGCTCGAGGTCGCCTCGCTCGCGCCGCGCGGCCACGGTCTGCGGCAGGTGGCGCTGCCGTTCATGAGCGACCTCGCCGCGGTGACCCAGCAGCACGTCCAGCTCGCCGTGCGGGAGGGGCTGGAGGTCACCCTGGTGGAGCGGTTCTCGTCGCACAGCTCTGTCCCGGTGCGCTACCGCGTCGGCGGAAAGATACCGCTGCACTGCACCGGGATGGGGCTCGCCCTGCTGGCATTCGCGCCCGTGGACGTGCAGGAGGACGTGCTCTCCCGCCCGCTGTCGCTGCCCGGCGAGCCGGAGCAGAACCTGATCCCGCCCGCGGTGCTCCGCAAGACGCTCGCCGAGGTGCGCCGCGAGCGGCTGGCCATCTACCGCCGCCTGGAGGCGGAGCCCATGGTGGCCGTGGCGGCGCCGATCCTTGGCGAGCACGAGGTGGCGATCGCCGCGATCGGCGTCGTGCTCCCCGAGCGGGTAGCCCAGCCGCGACGGCTGGGCTACGCCGTCAGGACCGCCGCGCAGAGCATCTCCCGGCAGCTCGGCGCGCCGAGTGCCGTTATGCGGTGATCACGACCGCGGGGAGCGCGGCCGGCTCGCGCAGCGTCGCGGCGATGAGGTCCAGCGCGGCGCTGACCGGCCCGATCGTGGCGGGCAGGTTAAGGAACCCGTGCAGCATCGAGGTGGCCATGACCTGCCGTACGTCGACCCCGGCGGCCGCCAGCGCCGCCGCGAACGCCTGGCCGGAGGCGCGCAGGTCGTCGTATTCGGCATTGAGCACCAGCGTGGGGCACAGCCCGCGCAGGTCGGCCAGCGCCGGGAAGGCGTAGCCGTCAGCCTCGCTGACCGGGCCGCCCAGGTAGTTGACGTTGAAGAAGCTCGTCGCCGTCGGCGGGAACTGCAGCATGGCCGGCACCTCGCGCATCAGCGCGGCGTGCTCGCCGGACACCGGCGGGATGACGGAGTGCGCCACGCCGTAGGCGAAGATCAGGCCGGCGGGCGGCTGCCCGTCGGCGTCGCGGAGCCTGAGCGC
>NZ_JBARCR010001302.1:0-3972 GCF_049794275.1 Trebonia sp. | reverse complement strand
GGTCATCCGGGTCAGCGCGGGCAGGCCGCCGGCCCACTCGAACAGCGCGGGATCGGCCGGGCGCACCGGATCGCGGAACTGCACGTACCAGTGCATGCCACTGCAGAACGGCTTGTTCTGCGAGTGCCCGCACCGGCAGAGCGCGTAGTGCTCCCGCGATGACCCCGAAGCCCGCGGCACGTCCTCTCCGTCGGCGTCCGCCAGCGGCATCCCGCCGGTCACCCGGTACGGCCCGTCCAGCGAGACCTCGACCGCCTGCTCGCGGCGGCCATGCCAGTCGGCCAGGTCACGGGCTTCGGTATCGTCGAACGCCAGGCTCAGCGCCCCGGACGGGCAGTCGCGCACCGCCCGGATGATCTCGTCCGCCCGCCCGCCGCTCGGCGCGACGAACGGCTCAGCGCCGGTCCGGAACACCGTCGGCAGCCCGTCGGTGCAGAACCCCGAGTGCTGGCAGATGCCCCGGTTGTCGAAGATCGTCACCTGGACCCCGGGGTAGGTGTCCCGGCGATCCGGGACCCGCTTGGGGTCCTTTGCGCCGCTGAACCCGGTCCGCGCGTGCGATCCGTCGCAGAACGGCTTGTCACCCGACTGCCCGCACCGGCAGAGCGCCAGCTGCGGCGGCACCCGCAGCGGCTCGCCAAGGTAGGAGCGCACCGCGGCGGCGTTGGTGACCAGGTACGGGCCGTTCTCCGCGACCACGATCCGCGGCCGCAGCCCGCGCTGCAGCTCCGCGAGCTCCGCGGCCTGCGCGGCGGCGTCCGGCGCCAGGTCCACGGCGACCCGCTGCAGCGCCGCGACCGCCTCGAGCAGCTCCGGTGGCGCCGTGTCCGCCAGCTGCGCGCTCAGTCGGGTCGCGTCCGTCGCGGCGCGGCGCGCTAGCTCCGGCATCGTGCCGCCCTCCGCCCGGGGCTCAGGGACCGGTGGTGCGCCCGCCGCTGGTTCCCGGCCGAGGCGGTCGGCGAGCGGCCGCAGCACGCTGTCGGTGATGCGCGCCGCCGCGGTCGCTTCCGTCGCTGATTTTCCCGAACGGCCGGTGTGTTCCAGCACACGGTAGGCGGCTCTCGCGACGTCGGCGAGCGCGGCGGAGACATGGTCGCCGGAAGAGATGTCAGCGCACGTTCGGTAAAGAGCGAGGGCGCGGCCGAGGACCGCGGAAAGCTCCTCGCCCGCCGCGGACAGCGCCGGAGCCGGGACCGGACGGGAGGGCAGGTGTGCGGCGAGAGAGCTGGCGATGCCGGCCAGCGAAGCGCGGACCTCGGCCAGCTTCCCGGTGACCTCCGGGGGGCAGCCGGCGCCGGACGGTTCGCAGAACGCCGCCGCCGCCTCGAGCCGCTCGGCCAGCAGTACCCAGGCCGCCTCCCGGTGGGGGAGTACGTAGTCGCTCTCGTAGAAGAGCTCGAAGCTCGGGCCGGCGGTCTGGCCGGGGTACTCCGGGCCCGCGGGCAGCCCGGTGATGACGTCGCCGAGCGGCTTGATCGCCTGCACCATCAGCGCGTAGGTCCCGTCGGCGAGCACCCTGAGCTGGGCATCGGTCTCCTCGGTGTGCGCGAAGAAACGCTGCAGCATCAGCAGCAGGATTTCGTAGCAGACGTTGAACAGGTCCATCACGCGCTGCGTGAGCGGGTCGGTGACAAGCGGCACGTCCGGGTCGCGCTCGCTGGGGCGGACGTTCAGCGGGAGCACCGGGCGCACCGGGTCGAAGCCGCGGTCGGCCTCGCGGAGCTGCTCGAACTCGTCGAGAATCGCGACGAACTGCCCGAAGTGCGCGTTCCGCCAGTCTCCGCGCGGCCCCTCGCCCTGCTCGAGGATCTCGCCTATCGCCCGCTGCGCGGACGCCGCGTCCGTCACCGGGACCAGTTCCGGCCAGCCGAAGTACCGCTGCGTGGCCTGGGCGCGCGGCGGGCCGACGAACAGCCACCGCTCGCCGTACTTCTCCGCCAGGTGCTCGATGCCGGCCTCGATCGACCGGTACAGGTGGCCGACGGTCGCGAAGTCCTGGCCGTGCGGCGCGATGTCGCCCGGCCGCATCGCCGGCGCCGCCCGGCTGAAGGCGGCCAGCCCGGGCGCGTCGTGCAGCGCCATGCCCTCCGGACGCTCGAGGAACATGAAATGCCGCAGCGCCGCCTCGCCGAACGGCAGCAGCGTCAGGTGCACCCCGGCCGGATAGTGGCTGGCGGGCTGCGGGAAGTTCGGCCGCGACACGTGTGGTGCCGCCCCTATCGCGGACAGCAGGTTCTGCACCAGCGCCAGGTGCAGCATCTCCTGGGCCGCGACATGCGATATCTGCTTGCGCCAGCGCCGGACCGTCGCGGCCTGGTCCTCCGTCAGGCCCTCGTCGGGGCGCTCCTTCAGGGAGAAGGCCGCGAACAGGTACTGGCACATGATCCCGTGCTCGAGCTCCGCCGCCTCGCACAGCATGTAGATCAGCGCCTCGCGGTGCTCGATGACGAACGGGGCCTCCGGCGGCGCCAGGCCGCCGCGAGTGGCGATCACCCGGGCGAGCCTGCCGGGCAGCGCCTGCTGTTCTTGCTGTTCTTCGGCGTTCTCGGTCATGCTTTCCTCACGGTCTGGATTCTCGCGGTTAGGCTGAGCCAGCGATGAACATTGAGCTGCGCCATCTCAGGTACTTCGTCGCGGTCGCCGAGGAGGCGAGCTTCACCGCCGCGGCGCACCGCGTGCACGTCGCACAGCAGGTTCTCAGTACCCAGATCCGGCAGCTGGAAGATGCTGTGGGGGCAAGGCTGCTGGACCGGACGAACAAGGGCGCCGCGCTGACGCCGGCCGGCGCCGCGTTCCTCACCGCCGCGCGGGAGACGCTGGCCGGCCTGGACCGCGGCGTCACCGCCGCGCGGAATGCCGCCCACGCGGTTGCCGGCACGCTGTCGGTCGGGCTCGGCTCCGGCTGCGAGAACGAGACCAGGACGCGGCTGCTCAGTGATTTCGAGCGAACATACCCGGATGTCAAGGTGGGCCTGCAGATCTTCGACATGACCCAGCCGTCGGCCGGCCTGCTCGACCACAGCAGCGACGTCGCGCTGTTGCGCCCGCCGGTGGCCGCGCCCGGGGTCGAGCTGGCCGTGGTGCGCTCGGAGCCGCGCATGTTCGTGCTTCCGGCCGAGCACCCGCTGGCGGCCCGCGGCGAGCTCACGCTGGCCGATGTCGCCGGGCTGCCGTTCGTCACCGCGGAGCTGGCCACCGACGGCTGCGAGCCGCGCGCCTGGCAGGACGAATGGCTCATCAAGCCCCGGCCCGGCGGCGACGTGCCGATCATCGGCGCCACCGCGCGGACCGTCGACGAATGGTGCGAGCACGTGGCGGCCGGGCACGGCATCGGCCTGTGTCCGGCTTCCGCGGCGAGGTTCCACGGCCGCCCGGGTGTCTGCTTTGTCCCCAGCGCAGGGCTGCCGCCCATCACGATGTGCGTTGCCTGGCGGGCCGGTGACACCAGGCCCGCGGTAGAGCATTTCGTCTCACTGGCCGCGGAATCCACGCCGTAACGGGACAGCACGACGGTCCGTCACCTGGCCATGCCTGCCAGGGCCGCCTCCAGGGCCGCCTCTGTGATCGCGCGGTCCTCGGCTGCTGTCATCGCGCCCGCGACCCCGATCGCGCCCGCGACGTCACCGTCGGCCAGCACCGGCAGGCCGCCCGCGAGCAGCGCCAGCCCTGGCCGGTTCGTAAAGGAAGCGACAGCCGCGGGGTCTGCCTCGATAGCCGCGAAGAAGTCGTCCGGCGGCATGCCGATGGCGGCGGCCGCATACGCCTTGTTCATCGCCGTTTGCAGGCTGACCAGCGGGGCGCCGTCCATCCGCAGAACCTCCCTGAGTACGCCGGACTCGTCGACCGTCACGACAGTCACGCGCAGCCCGCCGGCTGTGGCCGCAGCCACAGCCGCGTCCACCAAGCGCCGGGACAGCTCTGCCGAAAGCGTCGGCCGCGTCGTCCACGTGGTGGTTGTCATCTGGTGTACCT
>NZ_JBARCR010001301.1:0-1602 GCF_049794275.1 Trebonia sp. | reverse complement strand
GGCGACCGCGGGCGCCGCCGGTTCCCGCGCGTCGCCCTCGCCCGCAAGGCCGGGCACCGCTTGCGGGCCGGCGGGGACGGTCGAGCCGCGGACGATCAGTTCCGGGGCCAGGTACAGGATCTTCACCGGGCCGCCGTCGGTCCCGATTCGCTCGAGCAGCAGGTTGGCCGCCTCGGTGCCGAGCTGGTAGTGCGGGAACCGGACCGTCGACAGCGGCGGGCGCAGCCGGTCGATGAACGGCATGTCGTTGAAGCCGATGATCGACACATCCTGCGGGCAGCGCACGCCGAGCTCGTCGAACGCGCCGTAGCAGCCCACCGCGAGCATGTCGTTGCCCGCGACGATGGCGGTGAGCTCGTCGTTGCCCTCGAGCAGCTCGCGGCCGCAGCGCAGGCCCTCAGCCAGCGACAAGGCAGTCGCGTACACGACCTGGCTGTCGTCGACGGGCAGGTTGTGCGAGTGCATGCTGTCGCGGAACCCGCGCAGCCTGGCGAGGCCGGTGGAGATGTCCTGCGGGCCTGCGATGTGCCCGATCCTGGTGTGCCCGAGCGAGGTCAGGTGCGCCACGGCAGCCCGCACGCCCTGCTCGTTGTCCACGGACACCGAGGAGAAGGGGTAGCCCTCGGCGGTGCGGTTCATCAGCACGACCGGCAGGTCGGCCTCGGTCGCCTCGTTCAGGATGTCGCTGTGCAGCGTCGCCGTCGCCATCACGAAGCCGTCGACGTGCCTGGCCCGCATCTGGTCGAAGACCATCCGTTCGCGCGCTGCGTCGCCGTCGGTGTTGCCGATCAGCGCGACGTAGCCGTGCTCGGCGAGCCGGTCCTCGAGGCCGCGCACGATCGGCGGGAACAGCGGGTTGTTCAGGTCGGGGATGAGCACGCCGACGGTGTGCGAGCGCCTGGTGCGCAGCGACCTGGCGACGGGGTTGGGCCGGTAGCCGAGCCGCTCGGCCGCCTCGGTCACCCGGCGTGCGGTTTCCTCGCTGACCAGCAGCCGGGTTCCCGGGTTCAGGGCCCGGGACGCGGTTGCGGGGTGCACGCCCGCCGCGGCCGCCACATCCCGCAGCGTTGCGGGCCGGTCGGACAAGGCAATCACGCTCCTTCTTTCGCTGGCGCGTCACTAATCCGCGCCCTTCGCGGCAAACCCTGGATCGGGAGAAGGAAAACGATGTCCCAGCGCCCCGTTACCAACAGTACAGCCTGGTAACACGCGCGACCAGGACATTGGCCCAGCGGTGAGACGCCGGAGGCCGCGGGTGGACCGGATCCTGGCAGCCAACCCGCTTCTTGCTGTTATACGCCTGGAGCGGGACGGCTGATTGGCGGTGTGGCCCACAAGAGCGAATCTAGTGTCGCTGTGGGCCACACCGCCAGCCCCCGCGTTGCCCCATGCCGGGTGGGGCACTACCGGGTGGGGCACTAAAGGCCGCGGGTGGCAGAGATGACGATGACCCATGAGTGGCCGCGACGGGCGCCGTCGGCGGCCGCCGTCGACAAGGCGGTACGCGACCAGGTGACGCGGTAGTTCGGCAGCAGCGCGCCGAGGAGGTGCGGGCGCCGCGCGCCGCGGCGAGGCCCCCGCGGGCTCGCCACCGCCTGGAGC
>NZ_JBARCR010001300.1:0-2331 GCF_049794275.1 Trebonia sp. | reverse complement strand
CGGCGGTTCCGTGCGGGGATCGGCGCGCGGTTCGGCGCCGACGAGGCGGCCGCCTGGCGGTATGCCGCGGCGACGCTGACGCCGCTGCGGCCCCGGATCCGGGACCTGGCCAGGGCGCTGCTGGTGTATCCGCGGCACCTGCCGTACCCGGTGACCGCCGCGATCGCAGGATTCAGCGGGCCCCGTTCAGCAGGCGGCAAGAGTCCGGATTGCGACATGGCGACTCCCCGTCCCCGGCGGCCTGTTATCGGGCAAGCGGGTATTCCCGGTAAAGACCGATTTCCGCTGAGCTGAAGGCAATTGCAGGGATCGGAGTTTCCGACCTGGTGAATTAGGGAGATCTTAAGAATTTGCCCGGCGGTCGCCGGCTCGCGGATCGTGGCGGTGGTTACGGAGCAGGGTCACCCGGTGGCGCCGTGAGCGCTCGCCGGCCCCCGCCCGGCGCGTACCAGCAGGCCGCGAGGGCGCGAGGGCCGGCAGCTGTGACGGAATTTGACCAAAACTACCTGGCGATACCGGTGATTTCATTGTCTTCGCCCAAGGCATCCGAGTTGAGATAAATCACTTACCCGAACAATGAATTTCGTCTATTCTCATGGCATATACACCGGCGGGGGCGGGACGTCGCCGGAGCATTTACCCGGGGCGCTCTCACGGCGGCGGGCCTGCGCGACCTGATAGGACCCTGGGTACACGGGGAAGCTGCGCGCCGCTCAGTGCGCGGTTTCGGGGAACTGCATGCGCCGCGCATCGACGGGGTGTTCTGACCTTGGGCATTCTCATTCTCATCATCATCATCGCGGTAGCGGGATATTTCGTCTCACTGCGAATTCACCCGCTGGCCAGATGCGGGCTGTGCAAGGGGACCGGCAGGCACTCCGGCAGCGTGTACACGTACGCGAGCCGACGCTGCCGCAAGTGCGGTGGCAGTGGCAGGAAAGACCGGTTCGGCAAGCGGTTTTTCGGCTAGCGCGGCGGCTACGGGATCACGAGCACCTTGCCGGTGACGCCGCGCTCGACAGCCTCGTGCGCGGCCGCGATCTCGCTGAGCGGGAACCGGCGGACCGGCAGCTCGGTCAGCGCGCCCGCGGCCAGCGCGCCGGAGACGCTGGCGACGGCCGCGTCCAGGGCGCCGGCGGTCATCCCGTACAGCAGCACGAACCGCAGCGTCACGTTGGCGGTCATGCAGGCCCGCACCGGCAGCACCGGGTCGGGACCGTCCGCGGCGTAGCTGACCACGACCGTCGGCGGCCCGGACACCGCCAGGTCGAGCGCCAGGTTCGCGCCAAGCGCCACCTCGACGATCCGGTCCATCACCGGCGCGAACGCCGTCAGCTGATCCGCCGCGTCCGCGTCCCGGTAGTTCACCACCAGGTCGGCGCCGGCCTTGACGGCGAGCTCCGCCTTCTCCGGGCCGCTGACCGTGGCCACGACGCGGCCGCCCGCGTGCCTGGCGAGCTCGATCGCGAAGTGCCCGACGGCGCCGGCCCCGCCCGCGACCAGCACCGCTTTCCCGGCCACGGGGCCGTCGGCGAACAGGCAGCGGTCCGCGGTCACCGCGGGGACGCCGAGCGACGCGCCGAGCTCGAAACTCACGCGGTCAGGCAGCGGGACGGCCTGCCGGGCGGGGACCACGGTCCATTCCGCCGCTGTGCCCCAGCGGCGCCCGAACGCCGCGAGCCACACCCACACCCGCTCACCCGTCCTGGCCGGGTCGACGCCAGGGCCGACGGCCTCGATGATCCCGGCGCCGTCGTGGTGCGGGATCTGGAACTCGTCGACCGGCCGCCCGGTCGCCCCGGACCGCGACTTGACGTCGGTCGGGTTCACGCCGGAGGCGTGCACCCGGACGAGCACCTCACCGGGCCCAGGATCCGGCCTGGCGACTTCCTCCACCCGCAGCACGTCGCGCGCGGCGCCCGTGCCCCGGTACACAGCGGCCCTCATGAGGACCAGCCTAGGTGGCGGAGGAATCACGGGCCCGTTCGGGATAAGGATCTTTCCTTCCGAACGAGCGCGTTGCTTCGCGCCAGCGGTACCCGAGCAGCGCCGAGCGGGCGGCCAGCCACAGGCCGAGCGCGGTCCAGATGCCGGGCAGGCCCAGCCAGTGGAAACGCAGCGTCAGGGCCGCGACCGGGGCGAAGGCGAGGATCGCGAGCAGCATCGCCCGGCGCATCGCGGCGTAGTCGGCGATGCCGAGGATAAGCCCGTCAAGGACGAACGCGAGTGCGGCCAGCGGCTGGGTCAGCGCCGCGCACAGCAGCCCGATCATGGCCGCGTGCCGCACCGCGGGGTCGGAGGTGAACAGGGCGGGGACGACCAGCGCCAGCG
>NZ_JBARCR010001299.1:0-4451 GCF_049794275.1 Trebonia sp. | reverse complement strand
GCGGGCGTCTGGGGCGCCGGGGGTGCAGCGGGCGCCGGGGTCGCCGGGGGTGCCGTGGGTGCCGTGGGAAGGACCGGGGCGTCGCCGTCGTCTGCGGGGTCTGCCACCGCGGGTGAGGAAGCGGAGTCGTCGGCAGGAGCCACCGTACGTTCCGGCGAAACGGCAGGATCAGCCGGCGCGGACGGATGCTGGCCGGTCAGCATGGCCAGCGCCTCACCGTTGCCCGGGTCGCGCTGCAGCACGGCGCCCAGGTGCCTGACCGCCTCGTCCCGCTGGCCGGCGCGCAGCAGCAGCGACGCGAGGTGCAGCCGCAGCGGAACGTCGTCGGGCATCGCGGTGACCGCGCTACGCAGGCTGTCCAGCAAGGGTTCTGATTCCATGCGTCCGTCCGGGGTAGAGAGCGACCACTATCCACACTATGAGGTCGTGCCGCCCGATGGGTACGGTCTGGGCAGACTAGAGGCTCGTGGCGAGCTCCCGGAGCTGGTCGTGGATGCCCCCGAATGCCGCCGTGGGCAGGTACCGCTTGGGCATCTTGGCGATCGACGTGTAGTTCGTGTCACAGACGTTGGCCAGCGGCGACTCCACCGCCTGGGTGACGAGCTGGTAGGCGTCCAGCGGGTCGAGGCCGCACAAGGCGGACACCCACCCCACCATGTCGTGCTGCGCGATGCGGAACGCATCCTCCAGCGGCCGCGCCGAGCCCGCGGACATGACGTAAAGATCGTTCTCCAGCCGCGGCCACGGTGTCGGCGCGGCGCCCTTGACCAGGTCCACGATGAGCACCGTGTTCATCGCGCACTCTACCGCGACGCCGCAGGTCTCGCCCTCGCCCTGCCTGGCGTGGCCGTCGCCGAGCGACAGCAGCGCCCCTGGCACGTTGACGCCCAGGTAACAGGTGGTGCCCGCGCGCATTTCCGGCGTGTCCATGTTGCCGCCGAACGCGTCGGGGACCAGCGATGACCGCACTTCGCGCTGCGCGGGAGCCACGCCCACCGTGCCGTGCATCGGCTCCATCGGCAGGTCCGCGGTGAAGACGCTCTTCCGCGCGGTGAACCGGCATACGCGGGCCGCCCTGTCGAGCTGCCACAGCCACACGAGCTCCTCGAGCGGCTCGTGGAGCAGCGCGGTCAGGTGAGTCCCGGTCAGCGCGCCGAACAGCGGCACCGTGGTGGACGCCGCCCAGTCCCTGGCGGGCTCGATCGACACGAAGTGGACGGCCACCGTGTCGCCCGGCTCGGCACCCTCGATGTAGAAGGGGCCGGTCTGCGGGTTGAGGCCGGTGATGTTCTGGGTGGAGACCAGGTCCGTCTCGCTCCTGACGCGGCCCGCGAAGGCGTCCTCGGTGTACACGCTGAGGGCGACGGGCGGCGTGAGCCGCCTGACCGGCGCCGCCCCGCCGAACGTCCAGGCGTACTCGCCGGGCTCCGGCCGGTAGCTGATCACTTCCAGGTCGCCCATGGGGTTGCCTCCCCGCCTGTCGCCGGTCCCGTCTCGGCCGCCCCGGCTGGCTCGTCGAGGTGGACCAGGCCGACCTCGGTGACCCGCCGCGGGTGCCGTGCGTACAGGTAGCCAAGGTACGCGACGCCCACCAGCATGAAGCCGCCGACCCCTGGGCCCATGTAGGAGGCGGGCGGCGCGAGCGGCACCACGAAGGAGAACACCTTGATACCCGCCGAGGTGAGCCAGGCGGGGACGAACGTGGCGATGCCGAGCACCGGGACGATGAGATAGAAGAAGGGATTGAAACAACGGCCGTTCCTGTTGGCGGCGCGCGCGCCTACCGTCAGCGGGTCCGCGCCGGCCGGCCCGAGCCCGCTGATTTCATGATCACGAAAGAAAATCGCGCGCATAGGACGATTTTTCTTCGTGATCATGCTGAGCACGGCGGCTGATTCGTGCCAGACCCGGCACCGTGGACTCTGGCCCTCAACCTGTAGGCCAAATGAGCCGCTCACGCCATATCAGCAACGTGCGCTACGGTTGCCGCCAGTCACACCAGCCACTTCTGCTGAGTGCGCCCCGGCTAGCAGGCGTTGTCGGCCTTGTTGGCCGCGGCGTTGAGCTGGCTAACGGTCGCGGACGGCACCGAGCCGCTCTGCACGTCGGTGCGCACGGCGGTCAGTTCCGTGAGCAGGCCGTTGAGCGCGGTCTTGGCGGAGGCGCTCTGCGCCTGCCCGGCCGCGGTCTGCAGCTCGGCGATCGCCGTGTTCATGTCGGTGGTGAGCTTGGCCTGCGAGGCCTGCGCGTTGAGATCGTCGATCGTGTTGTTGTACGCGGTCAGCGCGGTCCCCGTGTAGGACTTGCAGCCAGGATCGGTCGGGCCGAGCAGCTTGGGCGTGACGATCACCCCGGCGACGGCTGCGACCGCTATCACGGCCGCGCCGCCGATGAGCAGGCCGCGCTTGCCCTTGAGCTTGCCGCCGCCCGTCTTGCCGCTGCCTGTCTTGCCGCCGCCTGACCTGTCCGCGCCCGGCAGCGCCGGGGGCCCGCCCGGCGCGGCCTGCTGGAACCCGGGATACCCGCCCTGCTGGTAACCCGGATACGCGTCCTGCTGGGGGTAGCCGGGGTACGCGCCGCTCGGGCCGCCCGGGGCGCCCGGGGCGCCCGGGTAACCGCCAGGCTGCTGGCCCGGATAGCCCGTATCGGGGCTCGGGTCAAGGAACGCCCGCGTTTGCTGGTCGCCGAAGCCATTTGGCTGGCCTGGGAAGCCGCCTTGGTGCTGGCCAGGGAAGCCGCCCGGCTGCTGCCCGCCGAAGCCGCCAGGCTGACCAGGGAAGCCGCCTGACTGCTGGCCGCCGAAAGCGGCTGGTTGCTGGTCGCCGAAAGCGCCCGGCTGCTGGTCGCCGAAGCCGCCCGGCTGGCCTGGGAAGCCGCCCGGGTTGGCCGTGCCGGGGAATGCCGGCTGGGCCGCGTCAGGGAAGCCGCCCGGCTGGGCAGCCCCGTGGAATGTCGCCGTCTCAGCGGCACCGCGGAACCCGGCCGGCTGCTGCACTCCAAGGAAGGCGCCCTGCTGGGATGCCCCAGGGAAGGCACCCTGCTGGGGCGAGCCAGGGAAGGCGCCTGGCTGCGGTGCCCCCGGCTGGGTCCCCGAGAATGAATCTGGCTGCGGTGCCCCAGCGAAGGAACCAGGTTGCGGCGTCCCGGAGAAGGCGCCCTGCTGTGATGTTCCCGGGAACGCGCCCGCCTGCTGCCCTCCAGGGAAGTGATCTGGCTGGGTGGTGTCGGGGAACTGACCCGGCTGCGGTGCGCCTGGGAACGGTCCCGCCTGGGTTGTCCCCGGGAACGATCCCGATTGCGGTGTGCCTGGGAAGGTGCCCGGCTGGGTCGCCCCGCCGAAGTCGCCCGGCCGCTGCCCGGATGCGTAGCTGCCCTGCGTGTAACCAGGCGCCTGCTGATCTGAACCCGCGTAGTCCTGGCCGAACGGGGCCTGCCCCGGGTACCCGGCAAGCTGTCCCAGGTATCCGCGGCCCGCCGATCCATGAGGCGCTGCCGCCGGTGCTGGGACCTGGTGCGGGCCTGAAGGCCGCTGCGGCGCCGGCGGAATCTGGCTGTCGAAGCTGGCGGGCTGCGGCTGCGGGCTTCGGTGGCTGCCTGACTCTGGCCCGGCAGAACCGAATCCGGCAGGCACTTGACCAGAGGACCCACCGAAGCTCTCCGGCCGCCCGCTGCCGAAGCCGCCTGGCTGCTGCCCGCCAAAGCTCTCTGCCTGCTGCCCGGCGAAACCTCGTGGCTGCTGGTCGGCGTAGCTCCTCGACCGTTCGTCGGCGAAGCCGCCTGGCTGCTGCCCGCCGAAGGTCGTCGGCTGCTGCTGCCCGCCGAAGCCGCCCGGCTGTCGCCCGCCAGACGTCCCTGGCTGCTGCCCTGCGAAGCTCCGTGGCGATTGTCCGCCGAAGCCGCCGGGTTGTGCGGCGTAGTCGTTGCCGGTGGTGCCGTTCGCGGCGTAGTCGTTGCCGTTGGGCGGGAAGCCGGACCGCTGATCGCCACTTGCCGGGTAACGGTCGCCAGGAGAGCGATCGGCGACGTAACCGGCGACCCCGGCATGGCCGCCTGAGTGCCGGCCGGGGGAGTAGCCGTCGGGCCGGGAGTCGCCGCCCGGGTAGCCTCCTGGCGCACGATCGCCTTGCTCGCGGCCGGGCGCGTAGCTGTCCCGTTGATCCCCGTAGCCGTACCCGTCACCGGCACGTCCCGCGGCGCGGGTGGCGCCGCCGGAGGCCTCTGTGCCCTCGTCTTGCCGCCCGCGCGGAGTGAACCAGGAACCCTGATCCTGGTTCACGGGGCGCTGGTAAGCGCCGCCGCCGGAACCGCCGCCCGGTACCCCGTTAGCGCCAGCTCCCGCCGGTTCGCTGGCACGGCCGGCCGGCGATTGCCAGGGTGCGGTGCCCGGTCCGTAGGAGTAGCTGTCGTCGGGCCCGTTGGCCTGTGCCGGGTCCGCGGCCTGCCCGCTAGGC
>NZ_JBARCR010001298.1:0-6037 GCF_049794275.1 Trebonia sp. | reverse complement strand
CCCTATCACCAGGGCGCCGGACCCGGGCGCCGCCGCGGCCGCCGTGGCCGCCTCGCTGCGCCGCGCGGTGTCGGGTTCGGTCCCGCGTTAAGCCGGAGTCCTGTCCTCGTACGGCCGGCCGTGACTGGCACGCAATTGCGCGCGAATCCGCGGTTGAAAGCGTCAGAAAGTCGCGATATCTCGCGAGCAAGCAAAGCGGAACCGTTGCCCCACGGGCACCAGACGGTGCCGCGGCCGGCGGAGATTATGGCCAGTACGACAAACCTCGCCGGCGGCGATTGTCGGTCCGGTACTGTGATGGACACGCCGCGGTGGGTAAAATCTCCTGCCAAGAGCCGGGAGAAGGCTAGCGTCTGAACATCCGTGGCATGAGAAAAGCGGCAATTCAATCACAGAAATCACATATGTCGCCGGCCTCCATGAGGCGGCGCGTTCGGGCACGCCATGAATAGACGGCGGCCGATGATTCGTGCCCCACGAGAGGCGTCGCGGCGGGAATACGTTTTCGCGGCGTCCCGTCAGGGCAGCCCTGTTGCGTGTATTGTTAGCACGTCGGTGGTGCCCGTGCCGGGCGTCCGGCACGTCCGTCGCCCGGCAATCGCGGTGGCGACGGCCGGTCGCGCCCTAGGCGGCCCGGGCGCCCGATCCACCGGCGCAAACGGCGCGCGCGGCAGTTCGAGCGGGCGGGGCTCCGGCCCCGGCGAAGGGAACGCGGCGCCGTCCATTCGGAAGGGGACATGGCGCATAATTCGCGGCAGACGGGTCAGTGTTTCGGGGGAAACGACGAGTCCGTGGCTATCACGGCACGAGAGCCCGCCAGACGCGCAGGACCTGCAAATGGCTACTCTTAGTAATGAAACATGCACTAAGAGTAATATATTTGGATTTGTGATGACATAAACCGAGATTCACGTTGCCGAAAGGGTGCTTGACTCGCTAGTTTCCCCTCCCGTCCAACCTTTTTTTCAACGAAACCCGAGGTGACCCCGAGTGGCTCTTCCTCCCCTCACTCCCCAGCAGCGCGCCGATGCCTTGCAGAAGGCGGCGATAGCGCGTAAGGAACGCGCCGAGGTTAAGAATCGCCTCAAGCGCGGTGCAGTCACGCTGTCCGAGGTGATCAAGGACGGATCAACGGACGACGTGATTGGCAAGATGAAGGTCTCCGCTCTGCTTGAGTCGCTGCCTGGCGTGGGCAAGGTCCGCGCGAAGCAGATCATGGAGCGGCTCGGCATCGCCGAGTCCCGCCGGGTGCGCGGGCTTGGCGCCAACCAGCGCGCCGCGCTTGAGCAGGAATTCGGTGCGGACATCTGACGCTGGTAACCGGCTTCGCGAGCGGTCGGCGCGGGCACGAGGGCATGGCTTTCTCCCCCGACGGTAAGGCGCGCGAGGCGGTTGCCGCCAAGGGCGCGGCGCCCAGCGGGGCTTGCGCGCCCGCAGGACGGAGAAATTCGCGGCTGACTGTGCTCTCCGGACCCTCCGGGGTCGGGAAGAGCACAGTCGTCGCGGAACTCCGCCGTGAGTGTCCAGAGATCTGGATTTCCGTTTCCGTTACCACTCGAAGGCCGCGGCCGGGAGAGGTGAACGGGCGGGAATATTACTTTGTAGACAACCGCGAGTTTGACCGCATGCTGGCCGCCGGGGAACTCCTGGAGTGGAACGAGTTCGCGGGAAACAAATACGGCACGCCGCGGGAACCGGTCCGTGAGCGCATCGAGCGCGATGAGCCGACGCTGCTCGAGATCGACCTCAATGGCGCGCGGCAGGTCCGCGAGGTCATGAAGGACGACGCCTTGTTCGTCTTTCTGCAGCCACCGTCCTGGGAGGAACTGGTCCGCAGGCTCACCCGCCGCGGCACTGAGGCCCCCGACGTGGTTGAACGCCGCCTGGCGGTGGCGCGGGAAGAACTCGCCGCGGCCGGCGAGTTTGACGTAACGCTGGTGAACACGTCCGTCAGTGAGGTGTGCCGGCAACTGGTAACGTTGATTAACAATCATCGATAGGAAGGCGACAGGTGGCAGGGACCCCCGCCGCAGACGGCATCATTAACCCGCCGATCGACGAGCTCCTCGACGTCGTGGACAGCAAGTACCGGCTCGTCATCATGGCGGCCAAGCGGGCACGCCAGATCAATGCGTACTACTCGCAGCTAGGCGAGGGCCTGCTCGAGTACGTCGGCCCGCTCGTCGAGACGCGCGTCCAGGAGAAGCCGCTGTCAATCGCGCTGCGCGAGACCAGGGAACGGCTGCTCAAGGTGGAGCAAACCGAGGGCTAGCCCCCGGGCCCGCCATGGCGCGCGTCATCCTCGGTGTCGGCGCCGGAATCGCCGCGTACAAAGCATGTGAGCTGTTGCGCCTGCTCAAAGAGGCGGGCCACCGCGTGCGGGTCGTGCCGACCCCCGACGCGCTGCGCTTCGTCGGCGAACCGACCTGGGCGGCGCTGTCCGGTGAGCCGGTCGCGGCCGACGTGTGGACCGACGTCGCCGACGTCCCCCACGTACGGCTCGGGCAGAGCGCGGACCTGGTGCTGGTCGCGCCGGCGACCGCCGACGTGCTCGCCCGCGCCGCCGCGGGACTGGCCGCGGACCTGCTGACCGCGACGCTGCTGACGGCCCGCTGCCCGGTGATGTACGCGCCGGCGATGCATACCGAGATGTGGGAACACCCCGCCACCCAGCACAACGTGGCGACGCTGCGGACCCGCGGCGCGCTGGTCGTCGAGCCCGCCACCGGCCGCCTTACCGGCGCGGACAGCGGCAAGGGGCGGCTTCCTGAGCCGGCCGAGCTCTTCGCGCTGGCGGAATCGGTGCTTTCATCCCGAACGGACGCGGCCGGCTCCGCAGCCGCCCCGTTTCTCACGATGGCGGGCCGGCGGGTGGTCGTCTCGGCCGGCGGGACGCGGGAGGAACTCGATCCGGTCCGCTTCCTCGGCAACTGGTCGACAGGCAGGCAGGGCTACGCGTTCGCGAGGTCCGCGGCGGCCCGCGGCGCGGAGGTGACCGTGGTCGCCGCGAACGTCGAGCTGCCCGACCCCGCCGGGGTGAAGGTCATCCGCGTCGTCTCCGCCAGGGACATGCACGCCGCGATGCTCGACGAGGCGCGGACCGCGGACGCGGTGGTGATGACCGCGGCGGTCGCGGACTTCCGCCCCGCGGCGCGCAGCGGCCAGAAGATCAAGAAGGACGGTCCCGGTCCCCGCGTGCCCGGCCCGATCGCGCTGACGGAAAATCCCGACATCCTCGCGGACCTGGCCGCCCGCCGGGCGGCGCACGGCCCGGCGGGCCAGGTGCTCGTCGGGTTCGCGGCCGAGACCGACCTGGACCTGACGGCCGCCCAGGCCAAGCTGGCCCGCAAGGGATGCGACCTGCTCGTGGTCAACCAGGTGGGCGGCGGGCTCGGGTTCGGCGCCGGCGACAACGAGGCCGTAGTGCTCGACGCCGGCGGTGGCCAGACGCCGATCCCGCGGCGGTCGAAGGACGCGCTGGCCAGCGTCGTCTGGGACCTGGTCGCCGCGCGGCTGGGCTGAGACCCGCGCCCTGCGCCGCCGGTCGCCGCTGGCGGCTACACTCTGCCAGGTCTGCTGAGCAATGGATGGAGAAGAACGTGGCCCGTCGGCTGTTTACCTCGGAATCGGTGACTGAAGGCCATCCCGACAAGATGGCCGACCAGATCAGCGATGCCATCCTCGACGCGATGATCAAGGACGACGCCGGCAGCAGGGTGGCGGTGGAGACGCTCATCACGACCGGGCAGGTCCACGTCGCCGGCGAGGTCAGCACGAAGACCTACGTGGACATTCCCGGCATCATCAGGGAGAAGATCCTGCAGATCGGCTACGACTCCTCGGCCAAGGGCTACGACGGCGCGTCCTGCGGCGTGTCTGTCTCTATCGGGTCGCAGTCGGCGGACATCGCCCAGGGCGTGACGGACGCGTACGAGTTCCGCGAGGGCGAAGGCACCGAGGACTACGACAGGCAGGGGGCGGGCGATCAGGGCCTGATGTTCGGCTACGCCTGCCGGGAGACCCCCGAGCTGATGCCGCTGCCGATCATGATGGCGCACAAGCTGGCTCGCCGGCTGTCCGAGGTGCGCCGCTCCGGCACCGTTCCCTACCTGCGGCCGGACGGCAAGACCCAGGTGACCGTGGAGTACGCGGGGGACCGGCCGGTGCGGCTGGACACCGTGGTCGTCTCCACCCAGCACGCCCCGGACATCAACCTGAAGGAACTGCTCGCGCCGGACGTCAAGGACTACGTCGTCGAGCCGGTGCTCGCCGAGTTCGGGCTCGACACCGCCGGGTACCGGCTGCTGGTCAACCCGACCGGGCGGTTCGAGATCGGCGGCCCGATGGGCGACGCGGGCCTCACCGGGCGCAAGATCATCATCGACACCTACGGCGGCATGGCCAGGCACGGCGGCGGTGCCTTCTCCGGCAAGGACCCGTCGAAGGTGGACCGCAGCGCCGCCTACGCGATGCGGTGGGTGGCTAAGAACGTAGTGGCGGCGGAGCTGGCCGACCGCTGCGAGGCGCAGGTCGCGTACGCGATCGGCAAGGCCAAGCCGGTCGGGCTCTTCGTCGAGTGCTTCGGCACCGAGCGGGTGCCGGTGGAACGGATCCAGGACGCGATCTCCGAGGTCTTCGACCTGCGGCCGCGGGCGATCATCGCCAGCCTCGACCTGCTGCGCCCGATCTACGCGCAGACAGCGGCGTACGGTCACTTCGGCCGCTCCGAGCCCGACTTCTCCTGGGAGCGCATCGACCGCGCCGCCCAGCTGCGCGCCGCGGCCGGCCTGTAATACGACATTTCGGCTCCTGCCAGGCCACCCAAAACGGGTAACCGGGACATAACCTGCCCATACTTCGCTGATCGGCCGTCCATACCTGCGGCCGATCACGTACCGTATAAGGGAAGTTGCTTTCTAGAAAACAAGCCTCTGCGTGGCCGTGCAGATGGCGTATGCGTATGAAAGTGCGAAATCCGTTGCGGATGCACGTGCATGCGCTAAGCTCTTTCTCGTACGACCGGTGAGTCTCAGGGATCGGCAGAAACCGGTCATGTGCAACGGGGACCGGCAGCTAGTGCGCTGGGCCGTGGCAGCAGCAGCTAGACATGGTCCGAGTCAATGCGTCAGGAGACGAGAGACAATGCAGGACATTTACAACGGGATCTGCGCCACGCGGCTGGACGGCGCGGTGTGGCGTAAGAGTGAGCGCAGCAATTCGCAGGGGGCCTGCGTCGAGCTTGCCCGCCTCGACTCCGCCACGGTCGCGATGCGCAACTCGCGCGACCCCAAGGGCACGGCGCTGATTTACCCGGCCGACGCGGTCCGGGCCATGGTCAGCGCTCTTCGAGCGGGCGACTTCGACGACCTGCTCGGCTAGTAAGACCCGGTTACAGTAGAACCCGCGCTGGCTTAGCCGCCCGGGCGCCATTCCAGGCATGGGGGCTTCCCGCCCCCCTGGACTGGGCCGGCCGGTTAGCCCGCGAGCGGCCGGGCACGGGTATTGCGGCTTCCCGTGCCCGGCCGCTGGCGTCTCCTGGCTCAGCCGCCCCCAGGAGCGTGGTAGGACGGGACGGTGGCGAACAGGCAGCGCGCAGGCGGCAGGGCCAAGAAGGAGCCGCGGACCCTGCGTCCCGCGCCTGACTGCCCGGTCGCCCGCGTCGCGGTGGACATCCCGCTCGCCCACTTGGACCGGCCGTTCGACTACCTGGTTCCGGAGCGGCTCGCCGCCCAGGCGCTTCCCGGGGTGCGGGTACGGGTCAGGTTCGCCGGACAGCTGACCGACGGCTTCATCCTGGAGCGCGCGAGCGCCAGCGAGCACCAGGGACGGCTCAGCTACCTGGAACGGGTGGTGTCCGCCGAGCAGGTGCTGACACCCGAGATCGCCGGGCTGGCGCGGGCCGTCGCGGACCGGTACGCGGGGACGCTCGCCGACGTGCTGCGCCTCGCGATCCCGCAACGGCACGCCGCGACCGAGGCGAAACAGCCGCCGGACGGAGACCAGCCGCCGGACGGAGACCAGCCGCCGGACGGAGACC
>NZ_JBARCR010001297.1:0-4924 GCF_049794275.1 Trebonia sp. | reverse complement strand
CGGGCAGAGCCGGTGCAGGCGCTGCGCTGGGTGGACCTGAGCGTGCCGCGCGGCGGCGTGTGCGCGCTGCTCGGGCCGAACGGGGCCGGCAAGACGACAGTGGTCCGGGTGCTGGCCACGCTGCTGCGGCCTGACGCGGGCTCGGCCCGGGTCGCCGGGCACGACGTGCTCAGGGAGCCGGGCCTGGTGCGCGCGGCGATCGGGCTGGCGGGGCAGCACGCGGCCGTGGACGACGACCTCACCGGCCGGGAGAACCTGTTCATCCTCGGGCTGATGCATCACCTGGGCCGTCGCGGAGCGCGGGCACGGGCCGCCGAGCTACTTGACAGGTTCGGCCTCGCCGACGCGGCCGACCGGCTCGTCAAGACCTGGTCAGGGGGCATGCGACGGCGCCTGGACCTGATCGCGAGCCTGGTCGTGGCGCCCCCGGTGCTGTTCCTCGACGAGCCGACGACCGGCCTGGACCCGCGCAGCCGGGCCGAGATCTGGGCCGCCGTCCGCGCGCTGGCCGCGGACGGCACGACGGTCCTGCTGACGACGCAGTACCTCGAGGAGGCCGACAGGATCGCCGATCAGATCGTGATCATCGACGCGGGGCTGGTGACCGCGCACGGCAGCCCGGACGAGCTGAAGGATTCGCTCGGCAGCCGGGTCGACGTCGTGCTGGCCGACGCCGCCGGCCTCGATGCGGCCGAGGCCGTCCTGGCGGATATCGTGACCGGCCCGCCCCGGCGGGACGCGGGGGCACGCCGGCTCACCGCCCCCGTGGCTGCCGGTGCGGTGACCCTGCCGGAACTCGTCAGGAGGCTGGACGCCGCGGGGGTCATGGCCGAGGATGTCAGCGTCCGGCGGCCCACCCTGGACGAGGTCTTCCTGGACCGCACGCGGGCTACCGAGGGGTACCCGGCATGAGCGGCGCGTTCACCGACGGGGCCGCCGCGGCCGAGCGGGTGCTCACCAAGCTCAGGCACGACCCGACCGCGATCGCGCTGACCCTCGGCGCGCCGGTGATCATGGTGATCCTCTTCGGCTACATCTTCGGCAGCGCCATCACGGTGCCCGGCGGGGGCTACCGCGCGTACCTGATCCCGGGCCTGTTCGCGACGATCGCGGTGAACATCGTGCCGTCGATGTTCACGATGGCGCGTGACAGTTCGCGCGGCGTGGTGGACCGGTTCCGGTCGCTGCCCATCGCGCGGGCCGCCGTACCGTTCGGCCAGGCCGCCGCGACCGCGGTCTACGGGCTGGCGAGCTTCGTCCTGATGGCACTGTGCGGGCTGGCGGTGGGGTGGCGGATCGAGCGCGGCGCCGGCTACGCGATCGCCGCGCTCGCCCTGCTGGCGGCCTTCCAGTTCGCCATGACCTGGATCGGCATGTACCTCGGGCTGGTCCTCGGCAGCGAGCAGGCAGCGGGCCAGGCGTCGATCCTGATCTTCCCCGTGACCATAGTGTCCAACGTCTACGTGCCCACCTCCGGGATGCCGCCGTGGCTGCGGGCCATCGCCGACTGGAACCCGGTCAGCGCGCTGGCCGCCGCGGTCAGGGACCTGTTCGGCAGCCCGCAAGCGCCCGCGAACGGGGTATGGCAGCTTGCGCACCCGGTGCCCGCCACGCTGGCCTGGACGGCGCTGCTCCTCGCCGTCTTCGCGCCGCTGTGCACCCGCCGCTTCGCCCGCACGTGACCGCGCGCCGGACGCGCCAGAGGCACGTCAGTTCAGCCGCTGATCGCCGACGCGGATTGTTTCGCGTGCCAGCGCCGGCCGTCGGACCGGGGCCGGACCAGGGTGAACGTCTCGAAGACGGTGTAGTCGCCGGTCGGCGCGCCCGGCTCGCCGGACGACGGGTTCACCGGGTCGGCGCCGAGCGCGTGGTAGTGCGTGACCGTGATCGACGTCTGGCCGCCCGCCTCCGTGCCAGGGTTCACGTCGAACACGGCGATGCCGTACCCGGTCGCGGTGTCGCGGCGCGCCGACCAGGTCGCGTCCTCCACCGCGTCGGCGCCCGGCCGGTCATAGACGCCGGGGGTCGCGGACGGCACAGGACGGTTGGGCATGGTGAACACCTTTGCCTCGTCGGGCCGCCCAGGCGCGGGCGCGCCGAACACATCCGCGTTCACGTCGGTCCCGCCGCAGCCGAGTACCAGGTGCACAGTGCCCTGGCTGGTGTCGAAGACGCCGCTGTCCACCGTCGTCACCGGGTGCGGCCGCCGGGTGTTCACGGCCGCGCCGGTGGCGACCGAGGTCCCGGCGGCCGGGTCGAACCCCCGAACGGGGAACGACCGCTCGTAGTCGTGGTCGTGCCCGCAGAGCACCAGGTCCACCTCGTACCGGTCGAACAGCGGCAGCCACGATTCGCGGATCCCCAGGTCCGAACCGTTGCCGTCGCGCGAGGACGAGCAGGCGCACTGGTGCAGCTGCGCGATGATCCAGTCGACAGACGCGTCCCTGCGGGCCGCCGCCAGGGTCGCCTCCAGCCACCGGGTCTGCGCGCCGCCCGAGTAGCCGCGCACGTAAAACGAGGTCCCCGCGGGCACTGGGGGATTCCCCGTGGACGGGGCAGGCACTAGCGCAGAAGGCCCGGCCACGAACGCGCCCGCGTCCTGGTACACCACGTCGTCCGCGCTCAGCGAGACGAACAGCGCCGAGCCGACCCGGAACGAGTACCACCGCCCCTCGAACGGCCCGAACCCGTTGGCCGGCAGGGCGTACCTGGTCAGGTACGAAGAGAACCCCTGCGGCCCGTTGCCGAACTCGATCTCGTGGTTGCCAGGCACCGGCATCCACGGCCGGTTCGCCGCCGAGGCCTGGTTGTTGTTGCCGAAGTCCCGCCATACCTGCGGCTGCGCCGCCGGGTTCAGGTCCGCGTAGCAGAGGTCGCCGTTCAGCAGGTGGAACAGCGGCTGGAACTGCTCCACCGCGCCGACCGCGTACGCGGCCTGGCCGTAGGACAGGACCCAGTCGGTGTTCGGGGTGGCGAGATCGCCGAAGCTGGTGAACCGGAACGCGGCCCGCCCCTCCGGGGCGGTGCTGAACATCGCGCTGAACGGGTCCGCGCCGTTCCCGTCATTGTCGGCGGTGACCGCGTAGCCGTAGGTCGCGCCGGGGCGCAGCCCGTGCACCCGCGCGTGGTACGTCCACACGGCCTGGCCGTTGAGCCCGTCGGTGTAGCCGCGCTCCTCGGCCGGGATGACTCGCTGCCCGATCCGCACCCGGGGCCGCGCCGCACGGCTGGGCGACGCCCACGAGACCACCACGCTCCGGGCCGGGTCGTCGCCCCAGGTGAGGTGGATCTGCTCCGGTGTGCCATCGTCAGGGCCGCGGCTCGCCGCGCGCCCCGCGGCACCCGAGTCAGCTGGCATGACGAGACTTTGCCGTGCGCCGGTGAACGCCTGGTGACGACAGGGAAGGTCGTGGTCCCAGTTCTAAATGAATATTCCGAACGGGCCCGTGGTGACTCCCGCTAATCGGTGAGCACGGTGACCACCACCAGGATGACGGTGGTGACGGCCAGCACGCCGTGCAGGACGACGGCCGAGAGCGGAAAGTGCCGTTCCGGCGGGACGGTAAGGACCCGCGTGGCCGGCGCGTCGCGGCGGGGGGCGGTGCGGTAGGTGCGGTAGACGCCGATCCAGCGCCACGCCATGGTCAGGCCGAGCGCGACAGCGACGGCCAGATCGGCGATCGTCGCGTAGGCGAGCCGGTCCTCGTCGGCCAGCAGGTAGGCGCCCCACAGCAGCAGGCCGGCCATGCCCAGCAGGGCGTGCGTGGAAATCACCGGTATGGGCAACCGGGTCGCGGCCGTGGACTGGAACTGCGGGTCGTACTCCATGAGCCAGATAACAAGCAGCAGGAGGCCAACGAGAACGGTGGCTATCCAGGCAAAGAGGGAGGCAGCGCTCATATCTATCTCGTCTCTGAAGTTCCGGGAACGGCAAGTATGGCGCATGAGCGCTTCCTGTACCTACGGCACCGACGAGAAAATGGATTGCGCCGAAGGGGACAAATCGCGAACGGGTCAACTCAGCCGGTCGTCAGCAGGTACACGTTCAGGGCGACGATCACCACGGTGACCGCGACAGCGGCGACGATCGTCACCCGCCGGTTCACCAGCGACCCCATCAGTGACCGCTTGGACGTGAACACCACCAGCGGGATCAGCGCGAACGGGATGCCGAACGACAGGAACACCTGGCTCAGCACCAGCGCGCGCGTCGCGCTGAACCCGACGCCGATCAGCACGAGCGCGGGCACCATGGTGATGAACCGCCGCAGGAACACCGGCACCTGCCGCCCAAGGAAGCCGGCCATCACGATCTGCCCGGACATCGTGCCGACGCACGACGAGGCGATGCCGGACACCAGCAGCGCCACGCCGAACACGGTCCCGGCGTGCGCCCCGACGTACGAGTTCAGCCCGGCGAAGACCACGCCGAGGTCGCCGCCCGCCGACGACAGCCCCCGGCCGTGGAACACGGCGGCGGCGGTGGCCAGCATCGCCAGGTTGATCAGCCCCGCCACGCCCATCGCGGCGAGCACGTCGACGATCTCGAAACGGAAGATGCGACGCCGTTCCCCGGCCCCCGCCCCGACGACCCGGGATGACGTCAGCGACGAGTGCAGGTAGATCACGTGCGGCATCACGGTCGCCCCGACGATGGAGACCGCCAGCAGCGCGGCGCCGCCGGGCAGGTGCGGCTCGAGGGCGCCGGCGGCGACCGCGCCCGGTGGCGGCTTTGACGCCAGCAGCTCGATGCCGAACGCGAGCACGACCACGCCGACCAGCCCGGTGATCACCGCCTCGAGCCGCCGGAACCCGTGCACCTCCATGGCGAGCACCAGGAACGTGGCCATGCCGGTCAGCAGCGCCGCGACCCCCATCGACAGCCCGAACAGCAAGTGCAGGCCCAGCGCCGCCCCGGTGAACT
>NZ_JBARCR010001296.1:0-4555 GCF_049794275.1 Trebonia sp. | reverse complement strand
TGTGCTTGGGTTGGGGTATGGACGAAGGGCCTGAGGTACTTGGCTTGCCGGTGGGGATCGGAGCTACCGGGCACCGGCGGGAAAGCGACTCGATGGGCGTCATCGACGTGCCCGCCGACCGGTACTGGGGGGCGCAGACCCAGCGGTCGCTGGTCCACTTCGGGGACATCGGCGCGGACCTGATGCCGCGGGAGGTGTACCACGCCTTCGGCTACGTGAAGAAAGCCGCGGCGCTCGCCAACGGGAAAGCGGGCAGGCTCCCCGGCTGGATGGCGAGCCTGATCGCCGGCGTCTGCGACGAGGTGATCGACGGCGAGCTTGACGGCCACTTCCCGCTGCGCGTCTGGCAGACCGGGTCCGGAACGCAGACCAACATGAACGTTAACGAGGTGATCAGCAACCGGGCCATCCAGCTGGTCGGCGGCCAGATCGGCAGCAAGACCCCGGTGCACCCCAACGACCACGTGAACATGGGGCAGTCCTCCAACGACACGTTCCCCACCGCCATGCACGTCGCGGCCGTCCGGGCGGTGCGGGAAGGCGTACTGCCGAGCGCGCGGGCGCTCATGGAGGCCATCGACGTCAAGGCCCGCGAGTGGCGGGGCGTGGTGAAGATCGGCCGCACCCACCTGGAGGACGCGGTCCCGCTGACCGTCGGCCAGGAATGGTCCGGGTTCGCCCGCCAGCTCGAACAGGCGATCAGCGGGCTCGAACGGGCCACCGCGGACCTGTACGAGCTCGCCGCCGGCGGCACCGCGGTCGGTACCGGCCTGAACGCCCCGCCCGGCTTCGCCGTCGACGTCGCGGAACGGATCGCGGCGCAGACCGGCTACCCATTCCGCACCGCGGCCAATAAGTTCGCCGCGCTGGCCGGGTCCGACGCGGTGGCCGCCGCCTCCGCCGGGCTGCGCGGGCTCGCCGTCCCGCTGACGAAGATCGCCAACGACATCCGCTGGCTGGCCTCAGGGCCCAGGGCCGGGCTCGGCGAGCTGATCCTGCCGGCCAACGAGCCGGGCAGCTCGATCATGCCGGGCAAGGTCAACCCGACGCAGTGCGAGGCCATGCTCATGGTCTGCGCCCAGGTGCTCGGGCACGACACGACGATCGCGTTCGCCGCGTCCCAGGGCAACCTGGAGCTGAACACCATGCGGCCGGTGATCATCGCCAACTTCCTGGACTCTGCGACGATCCTGGCCGGCGCCTGCCGGACCTTCCGCGTGTTCTGCGTCGACGGCGCCGAGCTCAACGAGGCGCGCATCGCCGAGCACGTCAACCGGTCGCTGATGCTGGTCACCGCCCTGTCGCCAGTGATCGGCTACGACAGGGCCGCCGAGATCGCGCACCAGGCCGACTCGCACGGCAGCACGTTGCGCGAAGCGGCGCTGGAGCTGGGCTACATCGGCGCGGAAGACTTCGACCGGGTCATCGATCCCGCGTCGATGGTTGATGACTCTCCGGCGTAGCACCCACCGCGCCCCACTCCTCGCCGTGGAGGAGAAACACGTAACGAGGCGGGTAGTTACCGTGACACATAGGCGAGTTCGGGCGAGCGGGCATAGGGAGGCGTTGAATGGCTGACGTTTATGACGTGATCGTTATCGGGGCCGGCCCCACCGGGGAGAACGTGGCTAAGCGGGCCGTGCGCGGCGGGCTCACCGCCGCCGTTGTCGAGTCGGAGCTTGCCGGCGGTGAGTGTTCTTACTGGGCGTGCATGCCCAGCAAGGCGCTGCTCCGGCCTGCCGCGGCTGTTTCTGAAGCCAACCATGTCAAGGGGGCTGTGGGGGCCCGGCTGGAAGTCTCAGGCGTCCTTGCGCGGCGGGATAAGTTCGCCCATTACTGGAAGGACGACGGGCAGGTTGAGTGGCTGAAGAACGCCGGGGCCGACTTTTTCCGCGGGGCCGGGCGGATTTCTGGCGAGCGGGCTGTCAAGGTCGCCGACGCTGAGCTTCGGGCCCGGCAGGCGGTCGTGGTGGCCGTCGGGACCCGCGCGGTCGTGCCGCCGCCGCTGGCCGGGGTCAAGCCGTGGACGAGCCGCGAGGCGACGAGCGCGCACGAGGTGCCGGAGAGCCTCGCGGTCGTCGGGGGCGGGGTCGTGGGCTGCGAGATGGCCGCCGCCTGGTCGGCGCTCGGCTCCCGGGTCACGCTGCTGCCTCGCGGCGGGCTGCTCGAGCGGCTGCCAGGCTTCGCGGGCGACCTCGTCGCCAAAGGCCTGGCCGACTCCGGCGTCGACGTCCGCCTCGGCGTTGGCGTGACCGGCGCCACCAGGAACGGATCCGTCACGCTTACGCTCGACGACGGGACCACCCTCGAAGCCGCCGAGGTCCTCGCGGCCACCGGACGCGCCCCGCGCACCGACGACATCGGCCTGGAGTCCGTCGGCCTCGCCCCCGGCTCCTGGCTCGACGTGGACGATACGATGCGCGTCACCGCCGTGGACGGCGGCTGGCTGTACGCGTCGGGCGACGTCAACCGCCTCGCCCTGCTCACCCACATGGGCAAGTACCAGGGTCGCATCTGCGGCGACGCCATCGCCGCCCGCGCCAAGGGCAAAGAACCGGAAGTCAGGGACCGGTCAAGCAAGACCTGCATCCCGCAGGTGATCTTCACCCTCCCCGAAGTCGCCGCCGTGGGCCTCACCAGGGAACAAGCCGAAGCCGCGGGCCACGCCGTCCGCGTCGTCGAGTACGAAATCGGCGACGTGGCGGGCGCGAGGCTCTTCGCCGACGATTACACGGGTCACGCCCAGATGGTCGTCAACGAGCAAACGAAAACCATCCTCGGCATGACATTGGCCGGGCCCGGCGTCGGCGAAATGATCCACGCCGCCACCATCGCGGTCGCGGGTCAGGTCCCCCTCGACAGCCTCTGGCACGCCGTCCCCTCATATCCGACCATGAGCGAGCTGTGGCTCCGGCTCCTCGAGACCTACGGACTCTGATATGCACGCAGTAGGCATCGTCCTGCACCCGCAGCGAGACTCCAAAGAAGCCGTCGATGCCATCCTCGGCTGGGCCAGAGGCAACGGCGCCACCGTCTACGGCATCGGCGACGAGATCTCCCGGCTGAACTGCGCCGCGACGGCGGTGACCGCCGAGGAGATGGCGAAGCGCGCCGACCTGATCGTGAGCCTCGGCGGCGACGGCACCATGCTGCGCGCGATGCGGCTGGCCGACGGCCAGCGCGCTCCCGTGCTCGGCGTCAACCTCGGCAAGCTCGGCTTCCTCGCGGAGGTCGACGTGCCGGACCTGCCCGACGCGCTGTCGGCCATCGACGCCCGCGACTACACGGTCGAGCCGAGGCTCGCGGTGGACAGCCTGGTCGCCGGTGAGCGCGTCACGGCGTTCAACGACATCGCCGTGGTCCGGGTGCCCGGCGGCACGGCGGCGGTGTCGCTCCTGGTGGGCGGGCAGCCGTTCGTCTCGTACGCGGCCGACGCCGTGGTCGTCGCCACGCCCACCGGCTCCACCGCCTACAGCTTCTCGGCGGGCGGCCCGATCGTCAGCCCGGCCGTAGAAGCGCTGCTCGTGACGCCCGCCGCGCCGCATTCGGCCTACAACCGGGGGCTTGTGCTCTCGGTAACCGACACGGTCGCGCTCGAGGTGCTGCCGGGGAGCGGTCAGCTCGCCGTCGAGGTGGACGGTCAGGTAGCCGGCTACCTAGGGCCCGGCGACGCGCTCGAGATCGATGCGCGTCCCGCCGCCGCCCGGGTGGTCCGGCTCGGCCACACCACGTTCTACCAGCGCGCTCGGCGCAAGCTGCGGATCGCCGACTCCGCCGAGATCATCCCGCCGAGCCTCCCGCGCCCGCCCCGGCAACTACCTAAAGTAACGGGATAACTACTTTAAATTTTCTCTGCTGGGGTGTAACACCCGGCCCGGGTGCGGCGTTCCGAACACAGGGCTTTCCCCCGCGAGGGAGCCCCCGGATGCCCCCCCGTCCGGGGGCTCCGCTCTGCGGGTTCGGCAGCAGAACCCCCCGGGGGAGCCCAACTCGCCGTCGTCGGCCGCGGCCCCGCCATCAGCCGCGGCCGATGAACGGCATCGTCGTCGCCATGATGGTCATGAACTGGACGTTCGTGTCCAGCGGCAGCTCCGCCATGTAGCGCACCGCTTCCGCGGCGTGCCGGGGGTCGAAGGTTGGCTCGGGCAGCACGCTGCCGTCCGCCTGCGGCGCGCCCGCGGCGATCTGCTGGGTCATCTCGGTCGCCGCGTTGCCGATGTCGATCTGGCCGCAGGCGATGTTGTAGCGCCGGCCGTCCAGCGAGATCGACTTCGTCAGGCCGGTGATCGCGTGCTTCGTCGCGGTGTAGCCGACGGAACGGGGCCGCGGTGACACGGCGGAGATCGAGCCGTTGTTGATGATCCGGCCGCCCTGCGGGTCCTGCGCCTTCATCATCCGCACCGCGTGGTGCGCGCACAGGTACGAGCCGGTCAGGTTGACGGCGACGATGGACTGCCAGCCCTCGGGTGAGATCTCGTCCACCGCGCCGGCGGGTGCGCCAGTGCCCGCGTTGTTGACCAGCAGGTCCAGCCGCCCGTGCCGCTCGGCCACGGCG
>NZ_JBARCR010001295.1:0-1566 GCF_049794275.1 Trebonia sp. | reverse complement strand
GGCCAGCGCAGGAGCGCGGGTAGCGGCGCTGGGGACGTCTCCGGCCCCGGTGCTGCCGCAGCTGGTGCGGGAAGGGCGGTACCTGCGGATGGCCCGCGCGTTCGGGATTACCGCCCAGGAGCAGCTCACCTGCGGCTGCCACGTGCACGTCGGGATTTCCTCGGCCGACGAGGCCGTGGCGGTGCTCGACAGGATCAGGCCATGGCTGGCGGTCTTGCTCGCGCTCAGCGCGAACTCGCCGTTCTGGCAGGGACGTGACACCTCGTACGCCAGCTTCCGGTACCAGGCGTGGGGGCGCTGGCCGACCGCGGGACCGACGGAGGCGTTCGTGACCGTCGAGGCCTACCGGCAGACGGTGCGGCAGATGGTCGGCACCGGCACGTTGCTCGACAGCGGCATGGTGTACTTCGACGCGAGGCTGTCCGAGCACTATCCGACGCTGGAGATACGCATCGCCGACGTGTGCCTGCACGCCGATGACGCGGTGCTGATCGCCGCGCTGTGCCGGGCGCTCGTGGACACCGAGGCGCGCAGCTGGCAGGCCGGCGCCGACGTGCCGGGGCAGCGCACCGAGATGCTGCGGCTCGCCGCGTGGCGGGCCAGCCGCTCCGGGCTGGACGACGCCCTGCTCGATCCCCGCTCCGGCCAGCCAGAACAGGCGGCGACGGTCGCCAAGGCGCTGCTCGACCACGTCAGGGACGCGCTGGACGAGGCGGGCGACACGGCCGCCGTCAGCGACCTGCTGGCCGAAGTGCTGGCCCGCGGGAACGGGGCCGCCTTCCAGCGCAGCGCCTACGGCGGCGACGGCAGCATGTCCGAGATGATCGACAGCGCCGCGGCCGCGACCATCCGGTAGGTGTGAACGACACCGGCGCGGGTAGCCGCACACTCCTGAACGAATTCGGCGGGGGGATATCTACATGCCTGGAAGCAGGCCGGCGGCGTGGCAGCGGACCGCCGGGGCGTTCACCGCGGCCGTCGAGTCCGGCAGGCTCGACCTCCCGCTGCCCGGTTCCGGCGCGACCTGGGAGCGCTGGGCCGCGTTCGCCGACCTCGCCGGGGAAGACCTCTCGCTGGCCAGGCTCGGTGAGGGGCATGCCGACGCGATCGCGATCCTGGCCGAGCTCGGCGGGCCGCGGCCGCGTCCAGACAGCCGCTGGGGCGTGTGGGCGGCGAACCCGCCCGGCCCTAACCTGACCGCCAGCCGGCACCGCGGCATGTGGGTTCTGCAAGGCACCAAGCAGTACTGCTCGGGGGCGCGGGTGTGCACGAATGCTCTGGTCACGGCCGCCGCCGACGACGGACCTCGGCTCTTCGCCGTCGCCGTAGGAAACCTTCAGCCGCTGGAGGACAGCTGGCCCGCCACCGGGATGGCGGGCAGCGACACGCTGAACGTCGGCTTCAGCACGATCCCCGGGGTACCGATCGGACCGCCAGGCGGGTACGTCAACAGGCCAGGCTTCAGCCACGGCGGCGCCGGGGTGGCGGCCTGCTGGTACGGCGGGGCACGCGCCGTCGGCCGCACGCTGCTCAGCGCCGCGGCCAAACGCGACATCGGCGCGCACG
>NZ_JBARCR010001294.1:0-1549 GCF_049794275.1 Trebonia sp. | reverse complement strand
CGGCCGGGGAGCCGTCACGGATCAGCAGCGCCGCCTGGAGGGCGACGGCCATCGCCTCGGCGAGGCGGCGGGCGGATGACTCCGCCGGGTCGGTGGCCTCCTTGCGGAGCCGCGCGATCGCCTCGTCCAGCCGGCGGTCGGCGCCCGCGGCGAGGTCGAGCTCGGCGAAGAACGCCTCAGCCGATTCCGGCTGGCGGGTCAGCGCGCGCACCGCGTCGAGCGCGGCGACGTTTCCCGACCCTTCCCAGATGGACTGCAGCGGCGCCTCCCGGTACAGCCTGGGCATGCCGGACTCCTCGACGTAGCCGTTGCCGCCCAGGCATTCCAGCGCCTCGGCCGCGTGCGCGGGCGCCTGCTTGCATACCCAGTACTTGGTCACCGCCAGCGCCAGCCGGCGGAACGCGGCCTCCCGCTCATCGCCGCGGGCGGCGCGTTCGGTGGCCCCGGCCAGCCGCAACGCCACGGTGGTCGCCGCCTCCGACTCGACCGCGAGATCGGCGAGGACGTTGGCCATCAGCGGCTGGTCGGCGAGCCTGGCGCCGAACGCCGCGCGGTGGGCGGCGTGGTGCGCGGCGTGGATGACGCCGAGGCGCATCCCGGTCGCGGCGGCGACCACGCAGTCAAGCCGGGTCGAGTTCACCATGTCGATGATCGTCCGGACGCCGCGGCCCTCCTCCCCTACCAGCCATGCCGTCGCGTTCTCGTACTCGACCTCCGCGGAGGCGTTCGACCGGTTGCCGAGCTTGTCCTTCAGCCGCATCAGGCGCATGCCGTTGCGGGTGCCGTCGGGGAGCACGCGGGGCAGCAGGAAGCAGGACAGGCCTTTCCCCGGGATCTGGGCCAGGACCATGAACAGGTCGCCCATCGGGGCGGAGGTGAACCACTTGTGGCCGGTGATCAGGTAGCTGCCGTCCGGCTGCGCGACCGCGGTCGTGGTGTTCGCGCGGACGTCGGAGCCGCCCTGCTTCTCGGTCATCGACATGCCCGCGAGCAGCCCGCGCTTGCCCAGCGGCGGCCGGAGGCCGAAGTCGTAGCTGGCCGCGGCCAGCAGCGGCTCGTATGCGCTGGCCAGGGCGGGCGCGTGCCGCAGCGCGGGCACGATCGCGTACGTCATCGACACCGGGCACAGGTGCCCGGCCTCGGCCTGTCCCCAGACGTAGAAGCCGGCCGCGCGGGCCACGTGCGCGCCGGGACGGCTGTCGCGCCAGGGGGCCGCGTGCAGCCCGTGGCTGACCGCGGTCGCCATCAGGTCGTGCCAGGCGGGATGGAACTCCACCTCGTCGACGCGGTGGCCGTACCTGTCGTGGGTGTGCAGCCGCGGCGGGTGCTCGTTGGCGAGCCGGCCGTTGTCCTGCGCCTGCTCGCCGCCGGCCAGCCGGCCGAGCTCGCGGAGTTCCGGCTCTGCCCAGCCGGCGCCCTCACGGCGCAGGGCGCTGATCAGGGCCGGGTCGTCGGAGGCGTCGTAACCGGTCAGCGGCGGCGGCTGGTTGGTAACCTCGTGGGCGGCCATCGCCTGGCTACGCCCTCGTGAGGTGGCCGGCCAGCCAGT
>NZ_JBARCR010001293.1:0-4000 GCF_049794275.1 Trebonia sp. | reverse complement strand
ATCTGCACCAGGTGCGTGTAGTCGAGGGTTACCTGGTTGACTTCCTGGTCGAACGTCAGGTTGTGCCACCCCGCCAGCTGGGCGTAGGTGGCCAGGTCGGTCGCGTTTTCCGGCAGCGAGAACTCGTAGTCCAGGGTGACGCCGTTCGCGTCGGGCAGGCTGGCCATCTCACTGGCGATGGCCGCCACGTGCTCGTTCATCACCGACGGCTCGGTGAGGATCTCGGCCATGACCTTCTTGGAGGCGTTCTGGTCGTTGATCGTGCCCTGGTCGTTGATCGTGACGAACCGCAGCGTGCAGGGGTTGGCCTGGGCGTCGGCGCTCAGCACGGTCGACAGCGACTCGCTGAACTGGTCGGCCGGGATCAGCGAGCCTGGCGTGTTGAACGTCAGCCAGTCGAAGTCCAGCACGCCGAACTGGGCCGCGCCGCTGGGGACCTCGCTCGTGTTCTGCTTGTCGTCGTTGAATCCGGCCATCCACGCGCCGGTGCCGGTGGTCTGCAGCGAGACCGGGTGCGCGCACCCGGTGGCGGCGGGCGACGCGGACGCGAAGTTCGCCGTGTTGACGGTCGGCTGGGCCGACGCGGCGGGCAGCTTCTGCGTGGGCGGCGGGCCGGCGTTCTCGGGCGTCGACCGCTGGCTCAGGGACACGAAAGCGTAGACCGTCACGGCCAGGGCCACCGTTATCACGCTGAGCGCGATAATCGCCGGCCGGTTGGACCGCGTGAAGAACTTTCCCATTGATCAGTCTTTCGTGTGTGAATGACGCGCACGACTCCGGCGGCGGTGCGGCAAGGGTGTTAACGCGGGAGCGTCTGGCAGCGGGAAAGTTGGCCTAATCCTGCGCGCTGTGTCGGCCGGTTACACGATACCTCCCGAACCGCGTCCAGCGGCCCGCGGGAAGGGCCGCGAGCGTTTTCAGAGGAAGCATTCAGAAAAGCCGGGTTCATTGTTATGCAATCGTGCCCTTTGGCTTTAGCGGTGGAGCGCCGGGCGTCGGCAGCCGCGGAGCACCGGGGCGTACCGGTAGCCTTCGGGCGTGACCGCCGGGACCGACGTGGCGCTGCGCGACCAGGCAGCCGCGGTGCTGCGCGGCAACGACGCGGGCGGCTGGACGAAGGCATCGCCGCTGCTCTACCCGCACCAGTGGAGCTGGGACAGCGCATTCATCGCGATCGGCTGGGCGCACCTGGACGTCCGGCGCGCGATGACCGAGCTCGAGCAGCTGTTCGCAGCGCAGTGGTCGACCGGCATGGTGCCGCACATCGTGTTCCGGGCAGGTCGCGGCGCGCGGTACTTTCCCGGGCCCGAGTGGTGGGACTGCGCCGCCGTCACCCCGGCGGCCCGCGGGCTTCCAGCGCAGACGACCGGGATCTGCCAGCCGCCGGTGCACGCGCTGGCGGTGCGGCGGATCTGGCAGTTGACGCCGCCGCCGCTGCGACCGGCGATCCGCGCGCGCATCCAGGCGCTGTTCCCGCGGCTGGTGCACTGGCACCGCTACCTGGCCACCGGGCGTGATCCCGAGGCATCGGGACTGGTCACCGCCTACCACCCGTGGGAGGGCACGGACAACTCACCGCGCTGGGACCGCGCGCTCGCCCGCATCGAGGCGCCCAGGCCAGGCCCGTACACCCGCCTCGACACCAGCGAGCTCGGCGACCCGGCGCAGCGGCCCACCGACTGGGACTACGACCGGTACCTGTGGCTGGTCGAGCTGCTGCGCGAGTACCGGTACGACGACGAGCAGATCCACCGGCACTACCCGTTCCAGATCAAGGACGTGTTCTTCAGCGCCGTGCTGGTCGCGGCGAACGCCGCGCTGCTCGACCTGGCCGGCGTGGCCGGGGGCGGCGACGGCGATCGCGCCGAGGTGGCGGGCTGGCTGGACCGCGGCAGGGCGGGGCTGACGCGCCAGTTCGACGCCGGGTCCGGTCTCTGCGCCGACTACGACGTCCGCGCCGGGGAGCAGATCCGGCTGCGCACGTTCGCGGGTTTCGCGCCGCTGTTCGCGCGGACCGCCGACGCCGGCCAGCGCGGCGCGCAGCTGCGGCTGCTGGACTCCGCCGATTTCTGCGGCAACCCGCGGCTGCGCTGGCCGCTGCTGCCGAGCACGAGCCCCGCCGAGCCGGCGTTCGAGCCGCACAACTACTGGCGGGGTCCGGTCTGGCCGGTCATCGACTGGCTGCTGTGGCAGTCACTGATCGAGCTCGGCTGCGCGGACCGGGCGGCCGGACTGCGCCGCGACTCGCTCGCCCAGGTCACCGGCGCTGGCGAGTTCAACGAGTACTTCGATCCGTTCACCGGCGCGCCGCTCGGCTCGCCCCGGCAGTCCTGGACGGCCGCCGTCGTGCTGGACTGGGCGGCCCCGCCGCCCTAGCTCAGAGTTCGATGCGAGCTCCCATGATGACGGTGCTCTCGCGGGGGAGCTGGAAATACTCGGCCGCGTCGGCCGTCAGCCGTGCGGTGGCGACGAACAGGCGCTTGCGCCAGCGGCTCATGCCCGGGGTGTTCCCGCGGCGGATTTCGATGGTGGACAGGAAATAGGAGATCTTGCCGCCGGACAGCGCGTGTTCCTTCCCGGCCGCGCTGACGAGCGGCAGCAGCGAGAGAACGTTGGGGGTGTCCGCGTAGCCGAAGCGGGCGGTGACGTGGTAGATCCGGTCTTCTTTGTAGCCGAGGTCGTCGATCTCGAGCCGGTCCGCATCCGCCACGTGCGGCACGGGAAGCGTCGTGATGGCCAGGATGATGACGTGATCGTGCAGCACCTCGTTGTGCTCGACGTTCGCGCGCATGGCCAGCGGCGCGGTTTCCTTGCCGCGGTTGAGGAAGATCGAGGTGCCCGGCACCCGGAGCAGTGGCGGCTTCCTGCCGTGCAGCTCGTCGATGAACTCGCGCAGCGATCCCTCATCCCGTGCGCGCTGGAGGGTGACCATCTGGCGGCCCTTCTGCCAGGTGGTGAGCACGATGAACACGACGATGCCGATGGCGAGCGGCAGCCAGGCGCCGTGCGGCAGCTTGGTGAGGTTGGCGGCGAAGAACAGCCCGTCCACGGTCAGCAGCAGTGCGGCAATGGGGATGACCCGCCAGAGGGACCACCGCCACTGCTGGCGGGCGATGTAGAAGAACAGCAGCGTGGTGATCGTGATCGTGCCGGTGACGGCCACGCCGTATGCGTAGGCGAGCGCGGTGGAGGTGCGGAACGTGAAGACGAGCGCGAGCACCGCCACGCACAGGGCCCAGTTGATCCACGGGACGTAGATCTGGCCGGCCCGCTCTTCCGAGGTGTGGTCGATGCGCAGCCGCGGCAGGTATCCGATCTGGGCGGCCTGCTGCGTCAGCGAGAAGGCACCCGAGATGACCGCCTGGGAGGCGATGACCGTGGCCGCGGTGGCCAGGATCACCATGGGAAGCCGCCCCCAGCTCGGCACCAGCAGGTAGAAGGGATTGCTGATCGTGCGGCTAGGATCGCCGAGGACCAGGGCGCCCTGCCCCAGGTAGTTGAGGATGACGGCGGGGAACACCAGGAACAGCCACGCCCGGGTGATCGGCCCGCGGCCGAAGTGCCCCATGTCCGCGTACAGGGCCTCGGCGCCGGTGACGGCCAGCACCACGGCCGCCAGCGAGAAGAACGCCGTGCTGAAATGCCCGAACAGGAACGCGCCGGCGTAGGTGGGGGACAGCGCCTTCAGGATCGACGGGTCGCCAGCGATGCCGTGGATGCCCCACGCGGCGATCACCGCGAACCAAACAGCCATCACCGGCCCGAATAGCCGCCCGACCGCGCCGCTGCCCAGCCGCTGCAGCACGAACAGCAGGATAAGGACCGTCGCGGTGAGGGGCAGCACGAGGGCGGACACCGACGGGTCCACCACCTGCACGCCCTCGATCGCGGATAGCACCGAGATCGCCGGGGTGATCATGCTGTCACCGAAGAACAGCGATGCGCCGAAAATCCCGAGGGCGGCGAGCACCAGCGCGGTGCGGCGCCTGCTAGGCATGCT
>NZ_JBARCR010001292.1:0-2124 GCF_049794275.1 Trebonia sp. | reverse complement strand
ACCCGGTGCAGCGCGGCCGCGTGCCGCCGCAGCCGCTGCTGCCGGTCGGTCAGCCGCCGGTGCAGCGCCGTCGTGTCCGGCGCGGTGGCGTGCTCGGCGAGGTCCAGGGTGGCCCCGAGGCCGGCCGCGATGCGCTGCCTGTCGCGGGTCCCCTCGTGGATGTCGAGCACCAGCTCGCCGAGGCCCACGCCGACGAGCCGGGAGAGCACGGCGTCGATCGCGGCCCGTTTCTCCGCGACGAACAGCACCTTGCGGCCGCGCGCCACCATGGCCGCGATCAGGTTCGCGATCGTCTGGCTCTTGCCCGTGCCAGGCGGGCCGTGGATCACCAGGCTGCGGCCGGCGAGCACTGTCTCTATCGCGCTGCGCTGGGAGGAGTCCGCGTCGAGGACGGAGTAGTCGTCCTCGGGGTCGTCGGTCCGCGGCGGCTCGTCCGCGTCCGGGGCGGCGCTGACCAGCTGCTGCGCTACCGGGTCGCCGGCGATCGCGGCCACCAGGTCGCTGTCGGCGAGCAGGTCGCCCGCCGCCTCCAGGTCGCGGACCATCGGCAGCTTGGCGTACGTGAACGTGCCGATGACCTTGCGCTTCTCGATCGTGAAGCCGGGCACCTCGGCGTTCGCCGCCGCCTTGGCGAGCTGCCCGGCGATGAGGTCGGGAGCTGGCTTGTCGACGACCGCGCCGAACACGCTCGCCAGCTTGTGCAGCAGCACCGGGTTCACCTCGACGTCGTCCTCGAGCGTGAGGTCGAAGTCGTCGTACCTGGCCCTCGTCGGGGTGATGGTGAGCCCGCGCAGCAGCACAGGCGCGGCCGGCTCGAGGAACAGCTCGTCCCAGCGGGCCAGGCCGGTGGCCAGGTAGCCCGCCCTGATGCCGCGCTCTTCGGTCAGCTCGCGGGACTTGCGGTAGATCGTCTGCATGCGGCGGATCGCGTCGGCGCGCTCGTCCGCGTCCGTGAACAGCTTCGTGAGCCGTGCGCGGCCGGTCTTCTCGAACCGCTCGAGGACGTCGGGATCGGCGCTCGCCAGGTCGAGCGTGCCGGCCCTTCTGTCTTTGTAGTACAGCAGCGTGTTCCGCCCGCCGAGATCGGTCAGCGCGTCGACCCACTGGCGCTGCGCGGCGGAAATCAGTTGAAGACGGCGGGCGTCATTGACCTCGCTGGGTTCTGACACTTTTCTGCCTCCCTGGCCGGCGCATTTCCGGCTTCCCCGGCATATGGGGAACAAACGGAATTGACGACGGCATCCCGCGTGTCTTAAAGTGCTAGTCAACTAAGACACTAAGACTGTGGGGCACGATGATCAGCTTCCGGGTCGACGGGCGGTCGGGGGTGCCGCCGTACCTGCAGCTCGTGCAGCAGGTACGGCAGGCGCTGCGGATGGGCGTGCTCACCGTCGGCGACCAGCTCCCTACCGTGCGGGAGGTGGTCGCGGCGGTGGCGGTCAACCCGAACACGGTGCTCAAGGCCTATCGCGACCTCGAGCGCGAGGGCCTCGTCCAGGCACGCGCCGGGCAGGGCACGTTCGTCGCGAGCCTGCCGCCAGGGCCGCCGCCAGGCACCCACTCCCGGCTCGGCCGGTCGCTCGCGCACTGGGTGCGCGAGGCCCGCGAGTCCGGGCTTGACGACGAATCGATCGAGTCGCTGCTGCGCGTGACGCTGCGGGCTGACTCGGCTGCTACTGCTGACTCCGAGGAGGAGATCGCATGACTCCGGCTGTCGAGACGCAGGGGCTGACGAAACGGTACCGGCGGGTCACCGCGCTCAGCGACTGCTCCATTACGGTGCCCGAGGGCCGGATATCCGCGCTCGTCGGTCCGAACGGCGCGGGCAAGACCACACTGCTGCGGATGCTCGCCGGGCTGGCTGCGCCAACGGCCGGCCGCGCGTTCGTGCTTGGCGGCGTCCCGCGTCAGGACCCGGCGTTCCTTGGCGAGGTCGGCTTCCTCGCCCAGGAGATACCGCTGTACCGGCGGTTCAGCGCCGAGGACCACATTCACGCCGGCGCGCACCTGAACAGGCGCTGGGACGCCGCGTCGGTGCGGACGCGGCTGACCGGCCTGAACATCCCGCTTGACCGGCCGGTCGGCAAGCTGTCCGGCGGCCAGCGCGCCCAGGTGGCGCTGGCG
>NZ_JBARCR010001291.1:0-2901 GCF_049794275.1 Trebonia sp. | reverse complement strand
ACATCGAGCCGGGCGGCGGTCAGCTGCCGGACGGCGCGGGGCTCGAGGACGCCGTCGGCGACGACAGCACCGCCGCCACCTCAGCGTTCGCGGTGTGACACTCGGAGGCGACGCCGGTCCGCAGCGTCGCCGGCGTGGCATACCCCTGGCAGGTCCAGCCGTCCACCGTCACCGGCGCCCCGCCGCCGTTGCCCCGCACCCGGCCGTCGGCGATCATCGCCGCGTAGTCGCGTTCGACGGTCAGCACGGTGGCGCAGGCCACCGTCCCCTTTTCCACCTCGATCCGCACCGGCACGTTCGCCCCGGTGCGGGTGGTGCCGCAGGACGTCCCCGTCGCACCGGGCGCCGGCGGTCCCGATGAGCAGCCCGTCAGGACCGCCCCGAGCAGGCCCGTGGCCCCGCCCAGCCAGCACGCTGCGGCGAGCGCCGCCCGCTGGTGCTTCCGGCGTCCGCTCCTACGCCATCCACCCACCGGTCCACCCTAGAGCCCGTCTCTGCCGGATAGCATGACTATCCGTGAGTGAACCGGTACGCGGCGGACGGACTGTTGCCTACCTCGTTGAGCGCGGGCGTCTCGAGAGCTTCACGTCTGAAGACTTTGCTGTGGCGGCTGCGACCTTGCTGCAGCGGGCCGCACGGCGGCTAGAGACTACCGCGCGGGCCGCCTTGGACGGTGCTGACGTCGATGGAGCATATGTGGCTGCTTATGACGCGTACCGAATGAGCGCAGAGGCTCTCCTAGCGCGACAAGGGTTGCGGGCAACTGGCGGGGAGGGCTCTCACATGACAGTCGAGGACGCCGTGTCGGCTCAGTTCACCATTGACATTCCGGCTTTCGCGAAGCCGACGTTTGAGCGGTTCAGGCGGACTAGGCACTCGGCGCAATACTTCGATCCGGATGCCGCGCCGATCACCGAGGCCGACGCGTCGTGGGCGCTTCAGAAGGCAGGCGATGCTCTCGGCGGGGTGCGGAGCGTGCTGGAGAGTGCGCCTCCTGGCCGGTTTGACGAGTCTAGGCAAGCGCCAACCGCAGAATCGGGCGGCTAGTCACCGTGTCGTGGAACGACCCCGTTCCTGATTCCAGCCAGTCCGCGTCTCGGATAGTTGCCTGCACCGGGCGCCCGAGACGCTGCTCGACGTCGCCAAGAGTGCTGTAGAGCTGATCCCGGTCAGGGACGCCAAGAATGAGGACGTCGATGTCTGCCACGGGACGCTGGCCGGTGTGCCCCTGGTGCCTGGCGGCCCACGAGCCGTAGATGTAGGCGGCGGAGATGCCCGCAACTGGAGCTAGGGCTTGCGCGACGATCGCGGGAACGCCGAATGCTCTCGTCAGCACCTCGGACAGGCCGGCGTAGTACGGGCTGTCGGTGTTGGCGCGTGCCAGCCGGGTATTCCCGACCTTGCGCGTCGTCACCAGCCCGGCCCTCTCCGCCCGCTCGATCTCCCGGTGGACCGAAGACTGTGGTGCGCCGGCGCGTGCCGCGATCTCCGTCAGGCTGAGTTCGAGGGCGGGATCGCCCAGCAGCAGCGCGAGAATCTCGCCTTGCTGCTGCGAGCGCAGGATCGGCAAGAGCGACGGCGCAGGCTGCCTTTCCACAAACTGAATTATACTGTTCATTTTGTGGATACTCCTTCCAAGGAATCAGGGACTGCGGGGCTGCCGCGTGAGCGATCGTCGCCGGCGGTGGATACCGCGGTGTTCACGCCTCCTCGTCCAGGCGCGGCGCGCGGCTGATGGTGACGTCGCCGAGCTTGGTGCTGGCGTGCACCTCGACCTTGGCGACCGGCTCCTCGGCTTCGGGCGCGTCGGAGGGGGTGAGCTCGTTGTAGACGCGGCCGAGATCGGTGTTCAGCTCCAGCCTGGCGGCGCTGCCCTCGCGGATGCCGACCTCGACGCTGCCGTTCTTGGATGTGGCAGACACCTTGCCGCGCACGACCTCGCCGATCCGCACCTCGCCGTTAGAGCTTTCTGCGGTGATGTCGGACAGGGCGCGGTCGACTGACGCCGAACCGTTGGTGGTCTTGACGTTCGCGGGACCGGTGACGACGCCGACTCGCACCTTCCCGTTGCTGGTGGACACGTCGGCGGTGCCGTCCACGGCGCCGATCCGGACGTCACCGGAGCTGTTGTGCACTTCGGCGCGGCCGCTGACGCCCTCGACGGTGACCGCGCCGGCGCCGTTCCGGACGTTCAGCGGACCGGTCTCGGCGAGGTGGACGGCGCCGAGGTCGGTCTTGAGCGCGACGGTGCCCAGCACGCCATCGGCCTCGAAGTCGCCGAGATCGGCCTCACCGCGCACGTCGGAATCGGTGGGCAGCTGGATGGCGACGTCGACCGATTCAGGGCGCTTGCTGCTGAAGTTGACGAACCGGCCGCGGGGCTTCCTCGAGACGATGCTCAGCGTCCGGGTGGCCTCGTCGTACTCGACGCGGGTGTTCTCGGCGGCCTTGACGTCGGCGGCCTTCTCCGGGTCGCTAGGGCGGACCTCGACGATCGTGTCGGTGCGGTCGGAGACGGCGAAGCGGACGTCGGCGACGTAGAGGTCGAGCGCGACGGCGATCGGGGACGGGGTGTTGAAGTTCGATACGGACATCTCAAGTTCCTTTGCTGTCGTGGTGTTCGGGGATCAGCGGACCCAGCCGCTGTAGCTCTGGCCGACGATCCGGTCGGGCTGCTGCGCGGGGGCAGGCCGCGTGGCGCGCCGGCCATCGCTGGCCAGCCCGGCGGCGGCGGCCCGGACGATCCAGGCGTTGACGGAGATCCCGCCGCCAGCGGCGGCGTCCTCGATCAGGGCCTTGAGATTGGCGGGCAGCCGCAGATTGATCCGGACCATGGCGGCGTCGTCGCCCTCGGCGACGGGCAGCCGTACCTCTGCGGGGTGGTCCGCGGCGTCACCGACC
>NZ_JBARCR010001290.1:0-1821 GCF_049794275.1 Trebonia sp. | reverse complement strand
CGTGGGGGCCGCGGCGGACGCCGCCGCGGCCCGCCTGGCGCGCTAGGCCCGCTAGGGCTGCGGCGTCTCCTCCGCAGTTATCCCGACGTCAGCGGGCGTGAGCGCGGCGCGCCGGTGCAGCCCTACGGCGATGAGCGGGAACACCAGGACCGACAGCACGCCCGCCCCGATCAGGGAGGCGGCGGTGGAGGGGAGCATGACGCCGTCCTGCTCACCGATCGCTGCCAGGGCGATCAATAGCGGCAGCGAGGTCGCAGTGATAAACGTCATCTCCAGCCGCTGCACGGGAGCCAGGGCGCGCCGGTAGACCAGCAGCGAGGGGAGGCCGCGGACGACGAGCAGCAGCGCGAAGAAGATGAGCAGGCGCAGCGGGTCCTCGCTGATCGACTTGAGGTCAAAGCTCATCCCCGAGTAGATGAAGAAGATGGGGATGAACAGCCCGTAGCCCACCGCGTCGAACTTGTGCTCCAGGCTTTCGGTGTCCATGTTGAGGTGCCGCGTCCAGCCGCGCAGCACCATCCCCGCCAGCACGGCGCCGAGCACCACATCCAGGCCGAACCGGCTCGCGACGGCGAGCAGGGCGAACAGCAGCACCATAGACCAGCGCAGGGTGACCTGCCCAGTTGCCTCCTGACCCTCGGTGACGATCCGCTGCATCGCGGCGCTCCTGGCCAGCCGGGGCACGAAGGTCAGCGTGAGGGCCAGCGCCCCGACCAGCGCCACCGAGGCGAGCGCGACGAAGCTGCCCCGCTGGCCGAGGAAGACGGCAATGATCAGGATCGGGAACAGCTCGCCTACGGCGCCGGCGGCGAACACGTGGCGGCCGAACTCGCCGCCGAGCATGTTGTTGTCCCGCAGGATGGGCAGGAGCGTGCCGAGGGCCGTGGTGGTCAGTGCCAGCCCGACCGGCACGTAATCCTTGATGTAGCCCGCCGCGGTCAGGCCGGCCGTCACGCCCACGGCGATCGCGGCCGACATCACCCAGCCGCCGATCGCGAGCCTGCCAGGCTGCTGTCGCAGCAGCCGCGGATCCAGCTCGTAGCCGGCCAGCAGGAACAAGAAGCCCAGCCCGATGTTGGCCAGCAGCTGGATGCTCGCCGTGTCGGCCAAGCCGAGCACGTGCGGGCCGATCAGCACGCCGCCGAGCAGGAAGATGACCACCTGCGGGATGCGAGGACCCGGCAGCAGGGCGACGACGAGCGGCGTGAGCGCCGCCACCAGCGCCACCGCCACCAGGTCGTTGAGGCCTTTGGTCAGGTCCATCCCGGCTCAGCCTGGCCGAATGACCCCGTGTTGTCGTCACCCGTCTGGGAGTATTCCGCGCCGGGTCAGAAAAATTCGGTACTGCCCCGTTGGAGTACTGGGCGCCGCGGCGACTATGAGGGTGTGACGTACCCGCAGGTGCGGCCCGACCCGGCGCTCGGGCTGCTGAAGCTGTACGACGATGCGCTGCCGCACGTCTACGGCTACCTGCTGGCCCGCTGCGGCGACTCCGCCCTGGCCGAGGACCTCACGGCCGAGTCGTTTCTCGCCGCCGTGCACGCGGCCCGCAAGCCGGGCGCGCCGGAACCTTCCATTCCCTGGCTGATCGGGGTGGCCCGGCACAAGCTCGCCGACCACTGGCGGTGGGTCGAGCGGGAGCAGCGCGGGCTACGCCTGCTGGACGGCGAGCCGGCGCGCGTCGACGACCCGTGGGACACGACCGTCGACCAGATCCGGGCCCGCGAGGTGCTCGGCCGGCTCGGCGCGCACCACCGGGCCGCGCTCACGCTGCGGTACATCGACGGGCTGCCGGTGCCCGAAGTGGCCAGGCACCTAGAC
>NZ_JBARCR010001289.1:0-2277 GCF_049794275.1 Trebonia sp. | reverse complement strand
GGTGGTCTTGGAGCCGTTGTTCTGGCTCCAGTCGATGAGCACCTTGCCCTCGCGCAGCGACCTGGTCATCCGGGACACCACCTGGCCGGGGTGCTCCTCTTCCATCCGCTCGGCCAGCGCCTTCGCCCGCGCGCTGGCCTGCTCGGCCGTCAGGCCGCTGATCGCCGCGTACAGCTGCAGGCCCTTGCCGCCCGAGGTCTTGGGCAGCGGCCGCAGGCCCTCGTCCTCGAGCAGCGGGCGGAGTTCCTCCGCCACCCGGCAGCAGTCCACCACCGTGGCGGGCAGCCCGGGGTCGAGGTCGAAGACGAGCAAATCCGGTTCCCTGCCGGGAAACCGCCACATCGGGACGTGCAGCTCGAGGCCGGCCAGGTTGGCCGCCCAGATCAGCGCCGCCAGGTCATCGATGACCAGGTAGCTGACCGGGGCGCCCGGCTCCCGAGACCGCGAGCTGCGCGACTCCACGTCCTCGGTTCGGATCCAGTCCGGCCGGTGGGCGGGCGCGTGCTTGGCGAAGAACGACTCGGCGTCGACGCCTTCCGGGTAGCGCTTGAGCGTCATCGGCCGGCCAGCGATGTGCGGCAGCAGCACGGCGGAGATCCGCTGGTAGTAGTCGAGCACCTCGGCCTTGGTGAACCCGTCCGCCGGGTACAGCACCTTCGTCAGGTTGCTCAGCGTCAGGGTGTGGCCGTCGATCTGCACCGCAACTTTGTCCACTACGTCTCCCTGACGACGTCGGCGGGGTCCTTGTCGTCCCGCAGCCCGTGATAGACGGGGGCGCGCAAGCGCCCCTCCCGCGTCCAGCGGTCGAACGCCACCTCGGCCACCAGCCGAGGCTCCACCCAGACGCTGTTCCTGGCGTCCTCGGCAGGCACCGGCTCGGCGAACGGGCTGTCCTTGCGGCGCAGCGACTCCAGCTTGCGGCTCAGCATACGCAGCGTGGCGTCGGAGAACCCGGTGCCCACGTGCCCGCAGTACACCAGGCCCCGCTCGCCCTGCACGCCGACGAGCAGCGAGCCGATCAGCCCGGTCCTGTTGCCCTTGCCCGGCTTCCAGCCCGCCACGACGACCTCCTGGCGGAGCTGGTTCTTGACCTTCAGCCAGCTGCCCGTCCTGGCGCCCGGCTCGTACCTGGAGTCGAGCCGCTTCGCCACCACGCCTTCGAGACCGTTCGCCGCGGAGGCGGTGAGCACGTCGTCCAGGTCCTCGCCGGGGAAATTGGGCGGGGAGAGCCAGTTGCTCCCGTTCGGGAAAAAGGAATTGAGCAGCGCATGCCGCTCTGAGTAGGGAAGCCCGGTGAGCGACCGCCCGTCCAGTTGCAGCACGTCGAACGCGAGATACGTGACGGGCGTGAGCTGCGCCAGCCGGACGGCCTGCGCGGCCGAGGAGACGTGCATCCGCGGCTGCAGCGCCTCGAAGTCGGGCCGGCCGTCGCTGAAGGCGACGATCTCGCCGTCCAGCAGCGCCTGCTTGTGGCCGGCCGCGCGGGCCATCCCGGCCAGTTCCGGGTAGGTAGCGGTGATGTCCTTGCCGGTCCGCGAGCCGAGCCGGAGCCGGCCGTTCTCGATGAACGCGAGCGCGCGGACGCCGTCCCACTTCATCTCCACCGCCCACTCCTCCAGGCCGCGGTCGGGCGGCTTGCCGATGGTGGCGAGCATCGGCGCCATCCGGGCAGGCAGCGGGAGCCGCTCGCGGTGGATCATCCAGTTCTTGTCGTCCTTGCCGCCGGTCGCGAACAGCACGTAGCCGCCGTGCAGCCGCTCGCCGTGCAGGATGACCTTGACCTCGCGGTCGGCCCACTTCAGCACCTCGTAGGTGCCGTGATCCCAGATGGTGACGGCGCCGCCGCCGTACTCGCCGCGCGGGATCTGGCCGTGGAAAGTCGCGTACTCCAGCGGGTGGTCCTCGGTGTGCACGGCCAGGTGGTTCTGCGCCGGGTCGTCGGGGACGCCCTTCGGCAGTGCCCAGGAGACGAGCACCCCGCCGCGTTCCAGCCGGAAATCCCAGTGCAGCCGGCGCGCGTGGTGCTCTTGCACCACGAAGATGCCCGCCTGCCCGCCTGTCCCGTCGGGTTCCCCCTCAGGGACAGGCTCAGGCGTGCGCGCCGGGTCACGCTTGCCCCGGTATTCCGCCAGCCGGTCCACTCCTGGTGGGTACCCCGGCCGGGGGCGGATCTACCAGCGGTGGTGCGTGGCGTACGACGAGTTCTGGATGGTATCGGTGTTCTCGGGCCGCTCGTACACCGACTGGACCGCGACGCGGCCAGGGCCGGTGAGCCGG
>NZ_JBARCR010001288.1:0-2177 GCF_049794275.1 Trebonia sp. | reverse complement strand
GGCCAGCGCCTCGAGCCGCGCCATCAGCGGCGCGCCGCGCGCCTGTACGGCAAGCTCGGCGGCCGCGGGCAGCCGGACGGCCGGCAGCCGCTTGCCGAGCCGGAACACCCGGCTGAGGCTGACTTCGGGATCCTGGCCCACGGCGGCGAAGCCGATCGTCCTGAACGAGCCCGTCATGTCCCCGGCCCCGGCGAACATGCCCGTGTTCCACGCCGCCAGCACCGGGTTGTAGCCGACGACCAGCCGCTCGATGTCATCAGTGTCGTAAGCGCGTACCGCCTCGCGCAGGATCTGCCCGGCCAGGCCGGACAGGCTCCCCCCGGAACTGGCCCCGGAATCTAGTGCCACGAAGGGAGCCTATTGGTAACGCAGTCTCGCGCGTGACCGATGATGCTAATTCGACACGTAGTGCGCGCGCATGCCCGATACGATCGGCGATCGGGCATGCGGCGGGGGGAAGGGGGCGCGTCCCCCCGGGCGATTACAGCAGCGATCGCAGCACATAAGGCATGATGCCGCCGTGCCGGTAGTACTCGGCCTCACCTGGCGTGTCGATGCGAACCACCACGGTGAATTGCTTGCCGTCGGCAGTCACCACGAGCTCGTTCGGGATAATTTCTCTATTGTTTATTTCTGAGATTCCCGCAATGGAGAAGACCTCCTGCCCGGAAAGGCCCAGCGTCGCTGCCGACTCCCCCGGCTTGAACTGGAGCGGCAGCACGCCCATGCCGATCAGGTTGGACCGGTGGATGCGCTCGAACGACTCCGCGAGCACGGCGCGGACGCCGAGCAGCGCGGTGCCCTTCGCCGCCCAGTCGCGGGACGAGCCTGAGCCGTACTCCTTGCCGCCGAGCACGATGAGCGGCGTGCCCTCTTCGATGTAGCGGCGGGAGGCGTCGTAGATCGACATCTGCTCGCCGGACGGGATGTGCACGGTGACGCCGCCTTCGGTGCCCGGCGCGAGCTGGTTGCGCAGCCGGATGTTGGCGAACGTGCCGCGGATCATCACCTCGTGGTTGCCGCGCCGCGACCCGTAGGAGTTGAAGTCGGCCCGCTCGATGCCGTGCTCGCTCAGGTAGACACCCGCGGGCGCGGTCGTCTTGATCGCGCCGGCCGGCGAGATGTGGTCGGTGGTCACCGAGTCGCCGAGTTTGGCGAGTACCCGGGCGCCTTCGATGTCGCGCACCGGCTCCGGCTCCGCCGGCATGCCGTCGAAGTACGGCGGGCGCCGTACGTAGGTCGAGTCCGGTTCCCACGCGAACGTGTCGCCCTCGGCGACGTCGAGGCCGCGCCAGTTGTCGTCGCCGGTGAACACGTCGGCGTAGTCGCGGGTGAACATCTCCGCGGCGACCGCGTGCTGCACGACGTCCGCGACGTCCGCGGGGGCGGGCCAGATGTCGGCGAGGTAGACGGGCTTGCCCTCGGTGTCGGTGCCCAGCGGCTCGGTGTCCAGGTCGATGTCCATCGTGCCGGCCAGCGCGTAGGCGACGACGAGCGGCGGGGACGCGAGGTAGTTCATCTTCACGTCCGGGTTGATCCGGCCCTCGAAGTTCCTGTTGCCTGACAGCACGGCGACGACAGCGAGGTCGTTGTCGTTGACCGCCTGGCTGATCGCTTCCGGCAGCGGCCCTGAGTTGCCGATGCAGGTGGTGCAGCCGAAGCCGACCAGGTTGAAGCCGAGCTTGTCCAGGTACGGCAGCAGGCCGGCCCGCTCGTAGTAGTCCATGACCACCTTGGAGCCCGGCGCGAGGCTGGTCTTGACCCACGGCTTGCGGTTCAGGCCCTTCTCGACCGCCTTCTTGGCCAGCAGCGCGGCGCCGATCATCACGAACGGGTTGGAGGTGTTCGTGCAGGAGGTGATCGCGGCGATCACGACATGGCCGTGATCGAGGGTGACCTCGGCGCCGTCCTCGAGGGTGACCTTGACCTCGTGGGTAGGCCTGACGTCCTCCTGCTCGCCGGGGTCAGAGGCGGGGAAGCTGCCGTTGCCGTCGCCGCCGGCGTACGCGGGCAGCGCGTCCCTGAACGCGGTCTTGGCGTTGGTCAGGTCGATCTTGTCCTGCGGGCGCTTGGGGCCGGCGATGCTCGGCACGACCGTGCCGAGGTCGAGGGTGAGCTCCTCGGAGTACCGCGCTTCGTTGCTGGGGTCGTGCCAGAGGCCCTGGGCCTTGGCGTAC
>NZ_JBARCR010001287.1:0-1869 GCF_049794275.1 Trebonia sp. | reverse complement strand
CCGCTCGACCAGGCGCTGGTGGCGACGGGCTTCGGGTACCGGGCGGCGCGGCGGAAGGTTCAGGGCGAGGTCGTCGCCGCGCTGCTGCCCCGGGTGCGGGACATCAGGCGGGCCGGGGTGGCGTCGGCCGACCTGTGCTCGGTGGCCGCCGGCCGGCTGGACGCGTTCTACGAGCGGGGCCTGAACTACTGGGACTACGCCGCGGGCGCGCTGATCGCGGCCGAGGCGGGCGCGGTCGTCGGCGGGCTGCACGGCGCGCCGCCTAGCACGTCGATGACGGTGGCGGCGGGACCGGGGCTTTTCCCTGCGCTGGCGGAGGCACTCGCGGACCTCGACGCCGAGCGCGACGGGTGATGTAGCGAAGATCACCCTCCCCCGGGGCGGAATTCTGTCACCTTCCCGTGTGTTGGTCCGTCCATGCCGGGCGTGTTGTGCGAAAATTCCTCGCCGGAATCGGGCACAACTATGGCTCCCGGAGCGTTACACCCGCGCAGCGACCGCGCACCACCTATGGAGGGGGATGGGTCACAAATGGCTACCGATTACGACAGCCCGCGCAAGACCGACGACGACTTGACCGAGGACAGCCTTCAGGAACTGCAGGCCCGCCGGATGGACAAGTCGTCGAGCACCATCGACCTTGATCCGGACGACGTGGCTGAGTCGCTTGAGCTTCCTGGGGCTGATCTGTCGAACGAGGAGCTCTCGTTCCGGGTGATCCCCCGGCAGGCGGACGAGTTCACTTGCTCGCGTTGCTTCCTTGTGCACCACCGGAGCCAGCTTGCCGAAGAGAGGAACGGCCAGTTGGTCTGCCGCGAGTGTGCCGCATGACGACCGAAGCCCCGCGGGCTGGGCTGCCCGCGGGGCCAGGTAACCGGTCGCTGTAGCGTGCTCAGTCTGATTCCGTGGTGGCGGACTCGAGCGCCGAACGGCGCCTGGCCGGCGCGTTGATCGCGAACCGCGACGTCTCCACGATGATCGCCAGGACGATGGCCCAGCCCAGCGCTTCGGGGAACGTGACCTTGGGATTCGTCAGGTCGATCGGCGCCTCCTTGCCCACGACCTTGGCCCACGCGATGGTTAGCAGCTTGCGCAACACCAAGGGCACCGCGATGCCCGCGACCGAGATGACCGCGCTCCCGCCGGAACCGTCCTTCTTCCGGTCTTTCCTCTTACTCATCCGTTACCTCCTCGCCCCCTTCAGTGAGCGTCATCATCCCACGGCCTGGCGTCCCGCGCTCTGCCGCCCGCGCTCGATCGCGGTCGCGAGCTCGGCCGGGTGCCTGGTGGCCACCAGCCAGTAGGGGACTTCGCTACCCGGATCGGCGAGCCTGATGTATACCGCGCGCTTCAGGTAGGGCCGCAGCATGAGATGGGCCGCCGGGTCGGCCCTCGGGCCGCGCAGTAGCGCGGCCTGTTTCTCGTCGAGCGGCACGACGTCGGAGGTCCGGTCCAGCGGGAGCTCGGCCCGGCCGGCCCGCAGCGTGCCGTCCGCCACCTCGATGGTGGTCGCGCCCCAGGTCAGCAGGAAGCCCGCCACGGCCACGACGAACACCGCGTAGATCGCCGGCGGGATCCAGCCGCCGAAGCCGGCGTACACCTCGCCGCCGAGGACGGCGATGACGGGGACGGCGAGCAGCCACCAGCTGACGGGTACCAGCAGGCGCTCGCGGTACGACGCGTCCTGTGCCCGGTCCCTGCGTGTCTGCATGACCCCACCGTAGTTGGTTAGATGGAGGCATGATGGCGCGGGGAGCCAGGCGGCCTGGCGGCGGCTTTCCCGGGCTCCGGGTGCCGGGGCTCCGGTTCGGCAAGGCCGCGGCGGACGGCGTGGTGGCGGAAGAGACGCCGCCCGACGGCGAGCCAGCG
>NZ_JBARCR010001286.1:0-4103 GCF_049794275.1 Trebonia sp. | reverse complement strand
GGCTGGCTCTGGCCGCCGGGTCCCTGAGTCATCGAATAGGAGATCACCGGTCCGCCGCTCGGCTCGGAGATGCAGCCGGCCAGCAGTGCGAGCAGCGCCACGACGAACGCGACAGCCGCGGCGCCGCGCAGACGGCCGCCCCTAACCACGAGCGCCGCCCGCCAGGTCGGCCTCGAGGACGCTGGTGACGACTTCCGCCTCGTCCGGCCCGAGCGGCAGCGGCGAGCCCGCGATCGGCTGCCCCGCCACTCTCGGGACCGTCAGCCGGAAGACCGAACCGCGGCCCCGCTCGCCCCACGCCTGCAGCCAGCCGCCGTGCAGGTGCGCGTCTTCGAGGGAGATCGCGAGCCCGAGGCCGGTGCCCCCGGTGGTCCTGGCCCGTGCCGGGTCGGCCCGCCAGAACCGCTCGAAGACCAGTTGCTCCTCCCCCGGGCGGAGCCCGACCCCGTGGTCGCGGACCACGACGGCCACCGCGTCACTGTCCGCGGCGACGGTGACCACGACGTCCCTGCCCTCACCGTGTTCCACCGCGTTCGCGAGCAGGTTCCGCAGGATGCGCTCCACCCGCCGCCGGTCCACCTCGGCGATGCAGGGCTCGGCGGGGAGCCGGAACTCGATGCGGCAGCCGCGGCGTTCGGCGAGCTGCTGCGCGTCGGCGGCGGACCCGCGCACGATGTCGCACATGTCCGCGGGCTCGGCGTCAAGCGTGGCCACGTTGGCGTCGTGCCTGCTGATCTCGAGCAGGTCAGTGAGCAGCGCCTCGAACCGCTCGGTCTGGCCAGCAAGCAGTTCGGCAGACCGGGCCGAGGCGGTGTCGAGCTGTTCCCTGGACTCGAACAGGACTTCCGCCGCCATCCGGATCGTCGTCATGGGCGTCCGCAGCTCATGCGAAACGTCGGAGACGAACTGACGTTGTGCCTTGGACAGCTCCTGGAGCTCCCGCAGTTTCTCCTGCAGGCTGTCCGCCATCTCGTTGAACGAGGTGGCGAGCGCGCCGAGGTCGTCCACGCCGCCGACCGGCATCCGCTCCTCGAGGTGTCCCGCGGCCAGCCGCTGCGCCGTCCTGGCCGCGTGCCGCACCGGGAGCACCACCCACCGGGTGACCAGCGAGGCGATGGCCACGAGCAGCGCGACGAGCGCGATCCCGACGCCGATCAGCGTGGTCTGGACGAGTTGCAGCGTCTGCTGCTCCTGGGCGAGCGGGACGACGTAGTAGAGCTGGTACCAGATGCCAACCGGCGCGCCGACGGCGATCGCGGACTCGGTCTGCCCGCCGCTGTTCAGCGTCAGCGCGGTCGGCGCGTAGTACAGCAGCGTCTCCGCGGTGCCGTGATGCTTCTCCGCGTGCTGCTCCTGCCGGACATCCTGGACGAGCGCGGGCGGCAGCGTGGCCGTGGGATCGACGCTGGTCACCCACGGCGAGTAGCCGGCCTGGTCGGCGCGCTCGCTGTTCAGCCCGATCACGACGTAATAGTTCGGGCTGCCGCTGTTCTGCGGCTGCAGCTTCTGGGCGATGCCGGTCATGAACTGCTGGGCGCTCTCCGGCGTAGGCCGGGGAGTCAGGCCGGGCTGCGCCCGTGCCGTGTTAAGCCCGTCAAGCGCCTGCGTCTTCGCCGAATTCTCGGCGTTGGTCAGCAGGCCGTAGGCGATCTGCTCGGTGAGGAAGAAGCCGAGCACGGCGATCATCGTGGCCGAGATCACTAGCGTGGTGCCGACGACCCGCAGCTGGAGGCTCCGGCGCCAGCGGTACTTGACCTTCCCGGTGACCAAGTGTTCCACGCGCAGCAGGGACCTGATCAGGATCGTCAGCCGGTGCGGCAGCCAGCTGACCAGCCAGCGCACCAGCTTCTTGCGGCGCAGCGACATCTCCCACGCTGCGCGCACGTCCCGGTGCGACGGCGCGGGCGGGGCAGGCACGGACGCGTCTTGCGCCGGTGTGCCCTGCGCTGGTGTGCCCTGCGCCGGCGCGGCAGGCACGGATGCCGCCGCGACCGGCGGTGACACGGGCACCGAGCCGGCCGCGTCGGGGTTAAACGCTGACCGCTCCATGCCTGAATCAGCCAGGTCCCGCCTTGTATCCCACGCCGCGGACCGTGACGACGATCTCCGGGTGCTCCGGGTCCTTTTCGATCTTGGCCCTGAGCCGCTGCACGTGCACGTTCACCAGCCGCGTGTCCGCGGCGTGCCGGTAGCCCCAGACCTGCTCAAGCAGCACCTCGCGGGTGAAAACCTGCCGTGGCTTGCGGGCCAGCGCGACCAGCAGATCGAACTCGAGCGGCGTGAGGCTGAGCGTCTCACCGTCGCGCTTGACGGAGTGGCCGGCCACGTCGATCGAGACGTCTCCGATCTGGAGCATCTCCGGCGCCGGCTCGTCCGTCCTGCGGAGCCGCGCCCTGATCCTGGCGACGAGCTCCTTGGACTTGAACGGCTTGAGAATGTAGTCGTCGGCGCCGGATTCCAGCCCGAGGACTATGTCGACGGTGTCGGTCTTCGCCGTCAGCATCACGATCGGCACGCCCGACTCGCCCCTGATCTGGCGGCATACGTCGATCCCGTCGGAACCAGGCAGCATCAGGTCAAGCAGCACCAAATCGGGCCGGGTCTCCCTGAAGGCGTCCATCGCCTTGTCCCCGTCGGCCACGAACGTCGGCTCGAACCCCTCCCCGCGGAGCACGATGCCAAGCATCTCCGCGAGCGCCGCGTCGTCGTCGACGACTAGCACACGTCCCTTCATGGGCCCCATCGTTCCATGTGTCTGACTCCAAGCAGAGCACCGACGACGACGGACAGTGACGCCCGCCGCTGAACCCGCGCTCAGCATGCGCAGGTTACCCCTTTTTACCAGCTCTGCACTACCCGCGAGTCCGTTTGCCCGCCGCGCCCCGCCCCACCCGTAACCGAGACCCTCCCGCATCCCACGAGCCGGCCCGCGAGCCGGCCCCGCGCCCGGCCCCGTGAGCACCCCTAACGCACCCGGCCAGCAGCCACTTCAGCTGCTGGCGGCGTTCCTCCTGCAGCCGACCAGCCGAGAGTATCCGGCCGCCGCGCCCACGGGCGCTACAGCCGGCGGGTCTCCGACAGAATCCCCTCGCGCCGCATCTTGCCGGGACGACGAGCTCGCCGGGGCAAAGCGCACGTCCGGGCGCAGCATTATCGCCGCCTCAGATTATCGTGTGAACTTTAGCCCTTTTTCCGGCGGCCAACTTCACACAATGATCTGGCAACCTACGCTAATGTGACCAATGAGGCCTATAGGACGCAAAGGGCCAATCCACCCCTGCTGCTGAATACTCCTGGGTTATGACTTAGTCCGAGATTCCATGATCACGAAAGAAAAGCACGCGTATAGGATATTTTTCTTACGTGATCATGAAAATGTGGCCTACCGGCCAGCCTGTGAGCACAGGCGAGGTCCTAGGTGGCGGGTTTCCATGATGAGCCGCGTTCCGATGGGCTTCGCCCCATACAGGGGCATAGTGTCACTAACGCGAAAATCGGTGTTGTTGTGACAGGGGTAGCTGGCGTTTGGCGGGGGTAGGGCAATTGGCTACCACGAATATTCGGCTACACGTACGGGGATAATCATGGGCATCTTTGACACTCGACTTTCGCGCTTTCGTGGTTAGCCGACAATTATGACTGACGGCAGGTTCGTGGCTGCGTCAGGACCGCGGAGGCCGGCGCCATAGTTATCCGCTTACCTGCTGCGGCGTTCTTGCGCGGCTGTCTGCAGGATTTCGTCTGCCAAGCGCCGCACCATGGCGGGATTGCGCAGGATGTAGAGCTTTGCGTGGGGCGCTTCGGAGCTGATTGCCCGCATGACATCCGGGAGGCTGCGGCTCCGGTAAGCCCGCACCCAGCGCCAGTATTCTGCCTGCTCGCGGCCTCGGCGCAGCGTCCGCCAGGCGCATCGCAGGAAGGTGAAGTCCAAGACGACGATGGTGTCGGCTGCTCGCAGCCGGACCTGCAGCGCCGTGTCATAGGGTCCGAGGTCGCCGTCCAGGATCCAGCGGTCGGGCTGGACCAGCTCGTGCTGGCAGGCAGCCCACCGGGACGGGTCCATCGGGGTGGGGCCGGGCTGCCAGAACAGCGCATCGAGCTCG
>NZ_JBARCR010001285.1:0-1869 GCF_049794275.1 Trebonia sp. | reverse complement strand
GGCCAGCGCGATGGCGAGCAGCCCGAGGACGAACGCCACCGTCAGCGGCCACCCGCCAAAACCGTAGAACACGCCCCCCAGCGACCCCGCCACGCTGCTGCCGATGTAGAACGCGCACGTGTAGAGGGCGGACGCCTGCGCGGGCGCGACCCGCGCCCGCGCGCCGACCCAGCTGCTGGCGACCGCGTGCGCCGCGAAGAACCCGCCGGTCAGCACCAGCAGGCCGACCACGACGAAGACGAGGGAATCGGGCAGCGTCAGCAGTGCGCCCGCTGCCGTCACCGGCAGCGCCCAGCACAGCACCCGGTACCGCCCGAACCGGTCGGCCGCCCGCCCGGCGGCCGCCGAGCTGTACGTGCCGGCGAGGTACGCCACGAACAGGAACCCGATGACCGTCGCGGACAGCCGGAACGGCGGCCCGCTCAGCCGGAACGTCAGGTAGTTGTACACGGTGACCAGCGAGCCCACGATCGCGAACGAGACCAGGTAGAGCCGTAGCAGGCCGCCGTCGGTCACGTTCCGCCGCAGGGTGCCGAGCAGGCCGCGGACCCGCGGCGGTGCCGGGGTGAAGTGCGCGGAGTGCGGTAGCAGCAGCGCGAACAGCACCGCGCAGATCACCGAGATCCCGGCCACGCAGGCCAGCGCGATCCGCCAGCCGCCGTGGTCCGCCAGGGCGCCCGCCACGATCCGCCCGGCGAGGCCGCCGATCGAGTTCCCCGCGATGAACAGCCCCATCGCCCGGCCGAAGGACCCTCGCTCGACCTCCTCGGCCAGGTACGCCATCGCGACCGCGGGCACCCCCGCAAGCGCGAAGCCCTGCAGCACCCGGATCGCGAGCAGCACCGGCAGCGACGGGGCCAGCGGCGCTGCCAGCCCGAGCACCCCCGCGGTGAGCGCGCCGGTGATCATGACCCGGCGCCGCCCGAGCACCTCCGACAGCGAGCTGAGCGGGATGACCGCGATCGCCAGCGCGAACGTGGCCGCCGAGATCGCGAGGCTGGCCGCCGCCGGGCTCACCCGGAACGTCCCGGCCAGCTGCGGCAGCAGTGGCTGCGGGGCGTACAGCAGCGCGAACGTGGCCAGCGCGGCCGCGAACAGGCCAAGCCGCACCCGCCGCATCCCCGGATCGGTGTGCCGCAGCTTCGGCCGTACCGGTTCCCCGACGGTGCCGGTTCCCGCGGACTGCCACGGCGTAGTGATGTCCAGCACGTCATCCACGTTAGGCGCGAGCTCCTCATACGTCCAATGCATGATAGTCAGGCGTATTATCCAAATATGAATGACGAGGACATGGCCGCCGGGCTGGACGCGCTCGTTCCCCGGCTCCGCCAGTTCGTCGCCGTCGCCCGCGAGGAGCACCTCACCCGCGCCGCCGAGCAGCTGGGCGTCCCGCAGCCCACGCTGTCGCGCTCGATCGCGCGCCTCGAGGCGGAGCTCGGCGTTCCGCTGTTCTCCCGGCCCGGGCGGTCCGTCAAGCTGACCCGTCACGGCCGGCTTCTTTTCGAGTATTCGGAACGTACGCTCACGACTCTCGCCGCCCAGCTTCGCCTGCTGGCGGAGGAGACCGATCCGGCGCGCGGCCGGGTGGCGCTCGCGTTCCTGCACACGCTGGGCACCGACGCGGTGCCGCGCATGCTGCGCGACTTCCGGGCGACGCACCCGGCCGTCCGTTTCGTGCTCGTGCAGGGCAGCGCGGACATGCTGCTCGCCCGGCTGCGGGCGGGCGAGGCCGACCTGTGCCTGACCGCGCCGCTGCCTAACGAGCCCGGCATCGTCACGCGCAAGCTCGACTCGCAGCGCATCGACCTCGTGGTCCCCGCCGGGCACCGCCTCGCCCGGCGGCGCGGCGTCCGGCTCGCCGAGGCCGCG